>CAMXAS010000073.1 GCA_947179195.1 uncultured Bacteroidales bacterium | reverse complement strand
TGGATTAAAACAGATACTGCTTCAGGAAATCGGACGTCTTTTCCTCGGTCGGGATGGCCAATTTTTTGCGGATATGATAGATGGAGGTCTCGATGGTGCGGATGGAGCGGCGCGTCAAGAGCGCCATGTCTTTCGTGCTTTGCCCCAACGCCAGGAAGGTGCACAGCCTCAGTTCCGTTTCGTTCATGTCCGGCGCCGTCTGCAACAGCTTTTCGGAGAAAGCCGGATACATGGCGTCGAACGTGGCCTTGCAGGCCGAGCGTACCGCCTCGGGGTCGATGGAGGCCGTGCAGTTCTTGATTTCGGTCAACAAGGCCGCGCGTTTTTCGGCGGTCTTGGCGGCGTCCCATTTCTTGAGCGCGTATTCCAGCGTGCAGAGCGCTTCCGCCCCTTGCAGGAACAAGAGGGCCTGTTGCTGCTTGGCCGCCGCCTCTTCCGCGTCTTCGGCATGGATGCGCGCCATCGACATGATGGCCGGCCCCATCTTGAGGGCCACCTCAAGGGCCTCCAACGGGTTTGCCATCGGTGCCGGTTCGGCGGGCGGGGGCGTTTGGGCCTCCGGCGCTTCGGCGGCCAACCGGCGGCTCACCGTGCTGTCGTCAACAACCAGCGCCGTCCGTTGCGGCTGCGGGCGTGGCTGCGGTTTGGGCTTCGGCGCCGTCCGCCGTCTGCCGTTGCGGTCCCTGTGCCCAAGGCTCAATACCAGTACGCCGCCTAAAATCAGCATGGCGCAAGCCAGGACGAGTATAATCAAGAACAGTTTCATAACGCTTTAATTTCGGCTTCCGTCGCCTGACGGACCGCCAGAATCTTGCCTTCGAAGAACAGCGTCTCGCCGGAGAGCGGATGGTTGAAATCCAGCGAAACGATGTCGTCCTGAATCTCGGTAATCAGGGCTTCGTAAGTCGTTTCGTCGGCATCCACTATCGGGATGATGTTGCCTTCGTATATGTTTTCCGCCGCTTCGTCGGGCAGGCCTTCCATCAATTCGGCTTTCGGCACGCGCACGAGTTTTTCCTCGTCGTATTCGCCGTAGGCTTCCTGCGGGTTCAGGCTGAACGCGAACGTGTCGCCGGCCTTCAAGCCCATGATTTTGGCCTCGAAGGATTCCAGCAGGACATCGTGCCCCACAACGACTTCCATGGCGTCTTTCTCGCCGATTTCCTCGATGACTTCACCGTCCGCCTTGTCGAAACGTAACGTATAGGTCAGTTTGACGAGCGTGTCTTTCGCTATTTCCATAGGTTTGAAACTAATCGGATGCTTACAAAAGTAGATAAAAATAAGGAAAAATAAAAACCGGCGAGTTTTTCATAGCCGGTTGTTGGAAACTCGGTCGCCCCCGTCTCCCCGGGGTATCATTTAAAGCGTATCTTTGCGCGTGAAATCAAGGAAAACACGTGCTTAGAAAAATCATCACCTATAATGTCAACGGCATCCGGTCGGCCGTAACGAAAGGCTTTGTCGAATGGCTGGGCGGGAGCGGGGCCGATGTGGTCTGCCTGCAGGAAACCAAGGCGCAGCCGGACCAGATTCCGGTCGAGGCGTTTGCCGCCGCCGGCTATCAAACCTATATGTTTTCGGCCGAGAAGAAAGGCTACAGCGGGGTGGCCTTGCTTACGAAACAGACGCCCGACCGCGTGCTGTCGGGTATGGGGATGCCCGATTACGACCGCGAGGGACGCTTCATCCGCGCCGACTTCGGCGATGTGAGCGTGGTGAGCGTCTATCATCCCTCCGGCACGTCCGGCGACGAACGGCAGCGATTCAAGATGCAATGGCTGGTCGATTTCGAAAGTTACGTCCTGCGCCTGCGGGAAGAACGCCCTAAACTGGTATTGTGCGGCGACTACAACATCTGCCACGAGGCCATCGACATCCACGACCCGGTCCGCAACGCGACCTCTTCCGGCTTTTTGCCCGAAGAACGCGACTGGATGAGCGGTTTTCTCGCGCAGGGGTTCACGGACAGTTTCCGCTATCTGTACCCGGAGGCGAAAGACCAATACACGTGGTGGAGCTTCCGGGCGGGGGCGCGCGCCAAGAACAAGGGCTGGCGCATCGATTACCTGATGCTGAGCGACAATCTGAGGCCGCAGTTGGATTCGGCTTTCATCCTGCCGCAAGTCGTGCATTCGGACCATTGTCCGACGGGTATCCTGTTGAATATGTAATGCTAAAAACAATCCTATATGAAACGTAAAGTTTTTTTGAACGTCGGCCTGTTCCTGTTGGTGGCCGGTTTGGGCTTCTCTTGCGTATCGTCCAAGAAATACAATGAACTGTTGGCCAAGAGCGATGCCTGTGCGCAGAAAGGCGCGTCTTTGGAAAAAGAGAATATGCAGTACAGCGAGGATTTGACCGAATGCAAGGCCAAGACGGCGCATTTGGAAGACTTGTTGCAGGCCGCCCGCATGGAGGCCGATACGATGCGGCGCGACTATCTGCTGTGCAACGAGGAACTGACCCAGCTGAAGAACAGCTACAGTCAGATGGACAAACGCTACAAGAACACCGTATCGACCAAGAACGAACTGGCGGAAACCTTGAGCCTGAGGGAGGCCGAATTGGCCGCGAAAGAAGCCGAGTTGGCCGAAAAGGAGAAGGCTTTGGCCGAGAAAGAAGCGCGGGTCAATGAATTGCAGGGTATCCTGGACCGCAAGGACGCCGAGATGAACGCGTTGCTGAACAAGGTGAACGACGCGCTGTTGGGCTTCAAGGATAAAGGTTTGTCGGTATATACGAAGAACGGCAAGGTGTATGTTTCCATGGACGAGAAGCTGTTGTTCGCCTCCGGCAGTTGGACGGTGGGGGCCGACGGGCGCGAGGCCTTGCGCGAATTGAGCGGCATTCTGGCGCGCAACCCCGAAATCCAGGTCATGATAGAGGGCCATACCGACAATGTGGCGATGCACGGCCGCGGCGATGTGAAGGACAATTGGGATTTGAGCGTGATGCGGGCGACGGCCATCGCCAAGATTCTGTTGGAGAACAAGGAAGTGAACCCCGCGCAGATTGCGGCTTCGGGCCGTGGCGAATATATGCCGATAGCGAGCAACGACAATGCGGAAGGCCGGGTCAAGAACCGCCGTACCGAAATCATTCTGACGCCTAAGTTGGACGAATTGTTCCAACTGTTGGGCAACTAAGCCAGCCCTTTCTTCTGCTGCGAAAGCAGCCCGCAGGCGGCCTCTATGTCCTCTCCCCGCGATTGGCGGAGGGTGGCGAAGAGGCCGTTTTTGCTGAGGTAGTCGCGGAACAGGAACGCCTGTTCTGGCTTGGGGCGTTGGAACGGCTTGCCCGGAACGGGGTGGTACAGAATCAGGTTGACGCGGCAACCGGCGCAGACTTTCAGCAGATTGACCAAGGCTTTGGCATGGCGCAGGCTGTCGTTCAGCCCGCCGAACAGGATGTATTCGAAGGACAGCCGGCGTTGGTGGCGGAAATCGTAATGCCGCAGCACGTCCAGTACCTCGGCGATGGGATAGGCCTTTTGGGCCGGAATCCATTGGACGCGTTCGTCGGCGAACGGACTGTGCAGGCTTACGGCCAAATGGCATTCGCTCTCGTCCAAAAAGCGTTTCATGCCGGGAATGACGCCGACCGTGGAAACCGTGATGCGGCGCGGGCTGAACGCGAAGCCGTCGGCCGCCGTCAGGCGGTTGAGCGCGCGTAAGACTTCGTCCGTATTGTCGAAGGGCTCGCCCATGCCCATGAACACGAAACTCGAAATCTCATCGGCAAAGGGCAGGCTGTAAAACTGGTTCAGGATTTGGGTGGCCGTCAGCGAACGGTTGAACCCTTGGCTGCCGGTGGCGCAGAAGCCGCAGTTCATGCGGCAGCCCGATTGGGACGAAACGCAGAGCGTGGCGCGGTCGCCGTCGGGGATATAGACGCATTCGACATAGGCCGGCTTTTCGTCGGCCTCGCTGACATTAAAAAGGTATTTGCGCGTGCCGTCCGTCGAGACGCGCTCTTCGGCCGGCGGCAGGTTGCCGAGACGGAAGCGTTGCGCCAGCCAGTCGCGGTCGGCGCGCCCCAAGTTGCTCATGGCGTCGAACGAATCGGCCCGCTTGCCGTAAATCCATTGCGCCACCTGTTTGGCGCGGTAGGCGGGAAAGGGCGCGTCGGCCAAAAGGCCGGCGATTTCGGCGGGCGACAGCCCCAATAAGGCGGGTTCGGCATTCATGTGCGGTCGGGTTGTGAGGCGCAAAGTTAGACAAAAAAATGCTACTTTTGTGGGTTCAACCATGGAATATCTCTTAGCGCCGCTGGACGGCTTCACCGATTGCCGCTACCGACAGGCTTACGCCGACACGGTAGGCGGTTTGCCACGGGCCATCGCGCCCTTTGTCGTGTTGGTGCCCGGGCGGCGCGTGCGGCTTTCCCATTTGCGGGACTTGTGGCCTGAGTATAACCGTGGCATGGCGGTGGAACCCCAGATATTGGGGAACGAGGAAGCCTATTTCCCGGCTATGGTCGAGGCCTTGCGGGCTTATGGCTACAACAGCCTGAATTGGAATCTCGGCTGTCCGATCCGTTCGGTGGCGGCCAAGCACCGGGGTTCGGGACTTTTGCCTTATCCGGCGCAGGTGGACCGCTTTTTGGAACGGGCCTATGCCTGTACGCAGGGCGGTTTCGGCCTTTCGGTCAAAATCCGTTTGGGCTACCGCGACCGCGCGGAGATATGGCCGCTGTTGGATGTCTTGAACCGTTACCCGTTGCGCTATGTCGCCGTTCATCCGCGCACCGGCGTTCAGGGTTACGGCGGGCGGCCCGATTGGGATTTTTTGGAAACGGTTTTACCGCACGTAAAGGCGCCGGTTTATTACAGCGGTGACATTTTTACGGTGGAAGACGCGCATCGGCTGAGTCAGCGTTTCCCGGCTATACAGGTCTGTCTGTTGGGGCGGGGCGTCTTGAACGACCCGTTTCTGCCGCGCCGTCTGCATGGCGAAACCATCGCGCCGGACACCGCGCGCCGCCAATGCCTGGCCTTGATGGAACGCTTGCATGAAAACCAGTTGGCTTACGGCATCCGTCCGCAGTCGGTTCTGAAACGCCTGAAACCCTATTGGCTTCGGTTGGACCGCCACCTGTACGGCCTGTCGGACGACTGGACGGCGCGCATGAAAACCGTACAGACGCTGACCGATTACGCAGATTTAATAAAGGAGTATGGAAACATTTGAATTGAAATTAGGCAAGCCGCTCTGCTTTTTCGACATCGAAAGCACGGGCATTGACGTGGGGCGCGACCGCATTGTGGAAATCGCGATTCTCAAGGTGTTCCCCGACGGGCATACGGAACGCTATCTGCGCCGTGTCAATCCGGAAATGCCGATTCCGCCGCAGGCTTCCGCCGTGCATCATATCTATGACGCGGATGTGGTGTTGGAACCCACGTTCAAGGCGTTGGCGCCTGAAATCCTCAAATTTATCGGCAACAGCGACTTGGCCGGCTACAATTCCAACCATTTCGACGTGCCGTTGCTCGTGGAGGAGTTCCTGCGCGCCGAGGTGGATTTCGAGGTCAAGGGGCGTCGGCTCATCGACGTGCAGACGATTTTCCATAAGATGGAGCCGCGCACGTTGAGCGGCGCCTGCCGTTTTTATCTGGACAAGCGGTTGGAGGGCGCCCATGGCGCCATGGCGGACACCGAGGCCACCTTCGAGGTCTTCAAGGCGCAGATACGGCGTTACGAAAGCCAGCCTTACGAAAATCCGCAGACCGGCGAGATGGAAATCAGCCCGGTGCAGAACGATATGGATGCCTTGGCCACGCTGTCGATGCAGAAGCAGACGGCCGATTTGGCCGGCTTCATCGTCTATGACGAGGCCGGGCGCGAGTTGTTCAATTTCGGGAAATACAAGGGGATGCCGGTGGAGACGGTCTTCGAGAAAGACCGCGGCTATTACGATTGGATTATGAAGGCGGAGTTCCCTTTATATACGAAGAAGGTGCTGACGGGCATCCAACTCCGTAAGATGGGCGCGCGTTGAATGGGATAAAGCGACTTGGTTGAAAACAGAAAAGGCGGCAGAACTTGGTTCAGCCGCCTTTTTCTTTAGCCTTGTAATGGGGTTACCGTTTAATCAGTTTGTGGCTGATGATACCCTTGGAGGTCGTGACTTGAACG
>CAMXAS010000072.1 GCA_947179195.1 uncultured Bacteroidales bacterium | reverse complement strand
TGCGCCCAAGCCGTCCCCGCGCCCAAAAGCACGAGCGTCCAAACCGCCCCGAACGTTTTTTTCATCTTATCGCTGATACTGTGATATACCGTCATTTCTTTCGTAGTAAAATCGGACAAAGATAAGCATTTTACATTTTCACATGAAAAATACTTAAATTTGCCCTGCCGGACATCGGCTTGTAAAACCTGCGTCATGTTAGACACCCCTATCCTATTCATTGTCTTCAACCGTATCGATACGGCCCAAAAGGTATTCGACCGTATCCGTCAGGCCCAACCGAAAAGACTTTATATCGCTTGCGACGGGCCCCGTAACGGCTATATATATATGACAATGTAAATATCTGCAAGACAAAAAATCTAACAAAACAGGTTGATTGGCCATGCGAAGTCTTCACCAATTTCCTTGACCGTAACGAAGGCCCCAGGGACGCGGTTTTCCGCTTTATAAAATGGTTCTTTGAGCATGAAGAACAAGGCATTATCTTGGAACACGATTGCTTGCCGCATCCCGATTTTTTCGTTTATTGCGAAACGCTGCTGAATCGCTACAAAGACGACCCGCGCGTCGGCACCATTTCCGGCAACAGCATTTTCTTGAATCCGAAACAATCGAATTCCTATATTTACTCTATCTACAGCCTTATGTGGGGATGGGCCACCTGGCGGCGCGTCATCGACCAATACACATTGGACATAGATGCCATCAACCGAAAGGAATTCCAGACCATAGCCCGACAGGTATCATTCAGCCCCCTTGAAAGGTATTACATGCATTTCATCTTACAACGCATTCAGCAACATAAAATACAAACTTGGGACTATTACCTCTCTTTTTGTCTTTGGAAAAACCGCATGTTATCCATTTCTCCCAATAAGAATTTGATTGCCAACATCGGTTTTGACCGCTATGCGGAAAACACCACCAACCCGAATTCCCCTTCCGCCAATCGAGAGACCTATCCTATATTGCCATTGCAATTCAACGACCGAATCATTTTCGACAGACAGGATGATTACAATGCTTTCCGCACCTTTTTCGTGGAAAACGAGCCGGCCGCCTATGTATATTTCAAAATCCTGCTCAAGAAAATCGGCCTCTTCGCCCTTCTACTGAAAATCAAGAAACGTTTTCTGAAATCCTGATAAATTCTGCAAAAAATCGTATCTTCGCTGTTTATTTTAAGGATTAAACGACGATTTACGATTATGGCGGAAGAACAACCGAAAATCATTTTCTCGATGGTGGGGGTCGGCAAGATTTACCCCCCGTCGAAACAGGTACTTAAAGATATCTACCTCTCGTTTTTCTACGGGGCTAAAATCGGCATCATCGGTTTGAACGGCTCGGGTAAGTCTTCGCTCTTGAAGATTATCGCGGGCTTGGACAAGTCGTATCAGGGCGAGGTGGCGTTTTCGCCGGGCTACTCGGTGGGCTACCTGGCGCAGGAGCCTGAATTGGACCCGAAGAAGACCGTCAAGGAAATCGTAGAGGAAGGCGTACAGGAAACCGTCGATTTGCTGAAAGAATACGAGGCCATCAACGCCAAATTCGCCGAGGAGATGAGCGACGACGAGATGAACAAGCTGATTGAACGGCAGGGCGAAGTGATGGAGAAACTGGAACAGCTCGACGCCTGGGACTTGGACGCCAAGCTGGAACGCGCCATGGACGCGCTCAACTGTCCGGCCCCCGAAACGCCCGTGAGCGTGCTCTCCGGCGGGGAACGCCGCCGCACGGCCCTCTGCCGCCTGCTCTTGCAGGAGCCCGACATCCTGCTGCTCGACGAGCCCACCAACCACCTGGACGCCGAATCCATCCAATGGCTGGAACAGCACCTGCAACAATACAAGGGCACGGTCATCGCCGTAACGCACGACCGCTACTTCCTCGACCATGTGGCCGGCTGGATTCTCGAACTCGACCGCGGCGAGGGCATCCCTTGGAAAGGCAACTACAGTTCGTGGCTTGACCAAAAGACCAAGCGGCTGGAGCAGGAGGAGAAGGCCGAATCCAAACGCCGCAAGACGCTGGAACGCGAACTGGAATGGGTGCGCATGAGCCCCAAGGCGCGGCAGGCCAAAGGCAAGGCGCGTCTGAACGCCTACGAGAAGATTTTGAACGAAGACAGCAAGCAGAAGGAAGAACGCTTGGAAATCTACATCCCGAACGGGCCGCGCCTGGGCAACAACGTGATTGAGGCGACGAACGTGCGCAAGGCCTTCGGTGACAAGCTGATTTTCGAAAACCTCAACTTTTCGCTGCCGCCCGCGGGCATCGTGGGCGTCATCGGGCCGAACGGCGCGGGCAAGACGACGCTGTTCCGCATGATTATGGGCATGGAACAGCCCGACGCCGGGCAGTTCGCGGTGGGCGAAACCGTCAAAATAGGCTATGTGGATCAGCAACACGCCGACATCGACCCCGAAAAAAACGTGTGGGAGGTGATTTCGGAGGGCAACGAGCAGATTCAGATGGGCGGCCGCCTTATCAACTCGCGCGCCTACGTGTCGCGCTTCAACTTCAACGGCACCGACCAAAACAAGAAAGCCGGCCTGCTCTCGGGCGGCGAGCGCAACCGTATGCACCTGGCCCTGACGCTCAAGAGCGAAGCCAACGTGCTGCTGTTGGACGAGCCGACCAACGACATCGACATCAACACGCTGCGGGCCTTGGAAGAGGGCTTGGAGAACTTTGCGGGCTGCGCCGTCGTCATCTCGCACGACCGCTGGTTCCTGGACCGTATCGCCACGCATATCCTGGCGTTCGAGGGCGAAGGCCAGGTCTATTTCTTCGAAGGCGGCTTCACCGAATACGAGGAGAACAAGAAAAAACGCTTGGGCGACATTGAACCCAAACGCTTCAAGTATAAAAAACTCATGGAATAATGGCATCTCACGAAGAACAATTCAAGAAACTGATCGCCCATACCAAGGAGTATGGCTTCATCTTCCCGTCCAGCGAGATTTACGACGGCCTGGCCGCCGTTTACGACTACGCCCAATACGGTGTGGAACTCAAACGCAACATCCGCGACTATTGGTGGAAATCGATGGTGCAGATGCACGAGAATATCGTGGGCCTGGACTCGGCCGTCTTCATGCACCCGACCATCTGGAAGGCTTCCGGCCACGTGGACGCGTTCAACGACCCGATGATTGACAACAAGGACTCGAAGAAACGCTACCGTGCCGACGTGCTGATTGAAGACCACATCGCCAAATGGGAGGAGAAAATCGAAAAAGAGGTGGCCAAGGCCGCCAAACGGTTCGGCGACGCGTTCGACCGCGAACAGTTCGTGAGCACGAACCCGCGCGTGTTGGAATACCGTCAGAAGATTGAGACGACGAGCCACCGCATGAACCAAGACCTGACCGACAACAATTTCGACGACCTCAAGAAACTGATTGAGGAGCTGGAAATCGTGTGCCCCATTTCCGGCAGCCGCAACTGGACGGACATCCGTCAGTTCAACCTGATGTTCGCCACCAAAATCGGCTCGGTGGATAACGAGGCTTCGACCGTGTATCTGCGCCCCGAAACCGCGCAGGGCATTTTCGTCAACTTCCTCAACGTGCAGAAGACCGGCCGCATGAAGGTGCCGTTCGGCATCGCGCAGACCGGCAAGGCGTTCCGCAACGAAATCGTGGCGCGTCAGTTCATCTTCCGGATGCGGGAGTTCGAACAGATGGAGATGCAGTTCTTCGTGGCGCCGGGCGAGGAACTCACGTGGTTCGAATACTGGAAGCAGGAACGTATGAAATGGCACCGCTCGTTGGGCATCCCGGCCGAGAAATACCGCTTCCACGACCACGAGAAACTGGCGCACTACGCCAACGCGGCCACCGACATCGAATACGAATTCCTGTTCGGCTTCAAGGAGTTGGAAGGCATCCACTCGCGTACCGACTTCGACCTGAGCCGCCATCAGGAGTTCTCCGGCAAGAAAATCCAATACTTCGACCCCGACCGCAACGAAAGCTACACGCCTTATGTGGTGGAGACTTCCATCGGGCTCGACCGTATGTGCCTGGCCGTATTGAGCCATGCGTTCCACGAGGAGACGCTCGAAGACGGCAGCGAACGCGTCGTGATGAAATTCCCGCCTTTCCTCGCGCCTTACAAGGCGGCCATCCTGCCGCTCGTCAAGAAAGACGGTATGCCGGAAAAGGCCAAGGAAATCCTGAACCTGCTGCGCGGCGACTTCATGTGCCAATACGAGGAAAAAGACACCATCGGCAAGCGTTACCGCCGCCAGGACGCCATCGGCACGCCCTATTGCATTACGGTGGATACGCAGACGCTCGAAGACAATACGGTGACGGTGCGCGAACGCGACACGATGCAGCAGACGCGTATGCCCATCGCCGAACTGCCGGCCTTCATCGCCAAAGGCTTGAAGCCGCAGACGGTGTAATATATAAATACTAAACCTTAAAAGCATAACGACATGAGACATTTTCAGCTATACAATCCGGTGCGCGTGCTGTTCGGCGTGAACCAAATCGCCAACATAGGCCGCTACATCCCCGCCGGCGTCAAGGTGCTCATCACCTACGGCGGTGGCAGTATCAAGAAAAACGGCGTGTATGAACAGGTGTGCGACGCGCTGAAAGGCTTTACGTTCATGGAGTTCGGCGGCATTGAGCCGAATCCCAAATACGAGACGCTGATGAAGGCCGTGGAAATCGTCCGCAAGGAGAATATCGGCTTTCTGTTGGCCGTGGGCGGCGGCTCGGTCATGGACGGTACCAAATTCATCGCGGCGGCGTCCTGCTTCGAAGGCGGCGACCCTTACACGATTTGCACCGAAGGCGCGGAGGTGAAGAAAGCCCTGCCGCTCGGCTGCGTGGCGACCCTGCCGGCCACGGGCTCCGAAATGAATGCCGGCGCCGTTATCAGCCGGCTCTCGACCCAAGAGAAATTCGCGTTCCACTCGCCCTTGGTGTTCCCGCAGTTCTCGGTGCTGGACCCGACGGTGACGCTCAGCCTGCCGCCGCGTCAACGCGCCAACGGTGTGGTGGACGCCTTTATCCATGTGACCGAACAGTATCTGACCTACCCCGCCGACGCCAAGGTGCAGGACCGCTTTGCGGAAGGCCTGCTGTTGACGCTGATTGAGGAAGGCCCGAACTACGTGCACCAGCCCGACGACATCGACACGGCCTCGAACGTGGTATGGGCGGCGACGATGGCGCTCAACGGCCTGATTGCGGCCGGCGTGCCGGAAGACTGGGCCACGCACCAGATCGGCCACGAAATCACGGCGCTCGAAGGCTTGGATCACGCGCAAACGCTGGCGTTGGTATGGCCGGGTCTGCAAAAGACGATGCGGGCGTCGAAACGCGAAAAGCTGTTGCAGTTTGCCGACCGCATCTGGAACCTGCGCGACGGGGACGAAGACCGCCGCATAGACGAAGCCATCGCCCGCACGGAGGCGTTCTTCCGCAGCTTGGGCGTGGGCACGCGCATCGCCGACTATCCACAGCTCGCGTCGTCTGACTTCATCGACGTGATTGTGGAACGCTTCCGCAAGCGCGACACGCATTTGGGCGAACGCGCCGAAATCGACTGCGATACGGTGCGCCGCATTTTGGAAGACCGCCGTTAGGAGCATGACCGACCGCAAGGACATCGCCATTATAGGCATGGGGCGTGTGGGCACGCACCTGTCGCGGGCTTTGGGCGCGGCGGGACACCGGGTGACGGAAATCCGCACGCACGAGGCCGTGGAGGCGGCGCGATGTGCGGCCGGCCAAGACTTGGTGTTGCTCTGCGTGCAGGACGAACGGCTGCCGGAACTGAACCGACAACTGCGTTTGCCGGCCGGCCGCACGGTCGTGGCGCACGTTTCGGGCGCCACGCCGCTGCAAGCCATTGCAGACATCGCGCCGCACCACGGCGTGTTCTACTGCCTGCAGACGTTCAGCCCCGGCGACGACATCGACTACAGCCAGATGCCGATTCTCGTGGAGGCGGTGGACGAACCGACGGCAACCCTGCTGGAGACGGTGGCGCGGTCTTTGAGCCGCAACGTGCGCCGCATCGACTCGCAACAACGCTTGGGCTTGCATTTGGCGGGCGCTTTCGCCTCCAACTACAGCAACCTCATGTACACGGCGGCGGAACAGGTGTTGCAAGCCTGCGGGCTGGAG
>CAMXAS010000071.1 GCA_947179195.1 uncultured Bacteroidales bacterium | reverse complement strand
GAAACGCCGGCAACGGCTGAACGTTCGCTGAACTTTATCGAAGAAATCATTGAAAAGGACCTAGCCTCCGGCAAGAACGGTCGCCGCGTGCACACGCGCTTCCCGCCCGAGCCCAACGGCTACCTGCACATCGGACACGCCAAGTCCATCTGCCTCAACTTCGGCATCGCGCAGAAATACGGCGGCAAGACGAACCTGCGTTTCGACGACACGAACCCCACGAAGGAAGACACCGAATACGTGGATTCCATCAAGGAAGACATCCAATGGCTCGGCTTCAAGTGGGATGCCGAATACTATGCGTCCGACTATTTCGAACAGCTGTACGAATGGGCCGTTCGGCTCATCAAGGAGGGCAAGGCCTACGTCTGCGACTTGAGCCAGGAGGAGGCCTCGGAGTACCGCGGCACGACGACACAGCCGGGACGCCCCAGCCCCTACCGCGACCGCTCGGTGGAAGAGAACCTCGACCTGTTCGAACGGATGCGCAAGGGCGAATTCCCGAACGGCGCCAAGACGCTGCGCGCCAAAATCGACCTGGCCTCGCCCAATATGCATATGCGCGACCCCATCATGTACCGCATCATCCATCAGGAGCACCACCGCACGGGCAACAAATGGTGTATATACCCGATGTATGACTACGCCCACGGCGAAAGCGACTCGATAGAGGGCATCACGCACTCGATTTGCACGCTCGAATTCGAAGTGCACCGCCCGCTGTACGACTGGTTCATCGCCACGCTGAACATCCACGCGCCCCAACAGATTGAGTTCGCGCGGCTCAACCTCAGCTATACGGTCATGAGCAAGCGCAAGCTGTTGCAACTCGTGCAGGAGAAACACGTCATGGGCTGGGACGACCCGCGTATGCCGACGATTTCGGGCCTAAGGCGGCGCGGCTACACGCCGGCCTCCATCCGCCTGTTCGCCGACAAAATCGGCGTGGCCAAGCGCGACAACACGATTGACGTGTCGCTGCTGGAATGGTGCGTGCGCGAAGACCTCAACAAGAAGGCGCAGCGCGTGATGGCGGTGCTCGACCCGGTCAAGGTCGTCATCACGAACTACCCCGAAGGGCAGACCGAGGAGCTGGAAGCCGTCAACAACCCCGAAGACCCGACGATGGGCACGCGCAAGGTGACGTTCTCGCGCGAACTGTATATCGAACGCGAGGACTTTATGGAGAACCCGCCAAAAAAATATTTCCGTCTCTCGCCGGGTACGGAGGTACGGTTGCGCTACGCCTATTTCGTGCGTTGCACCGACGTGGTGAAAGACGCCGCCGGCAACATCACGGAAATCCACTGCACGTATGACCCGGCCTCCAAGGGCGGCAACTCGCCCGACGGCCGCAAGGTGAAAGGCACGCTGCACTGGGTTTCGGCCGCGCACGCCTTGGACGCCGAGGTGCGCGTCTTCGACCGGCTGTTCAACACGCCCACGCCCGACGAGGTGGAAGAGGGCAAGACGTTCCTCGACAACCTCAACCCCGATTCGTTGGAAATCAAGCGGAATTGTAAGGTGGAGGCGTTTTTGGCCGGTGCCGAGCCGCTGGACCACTTCCAGTTCGAACGTTTGGGCTACTTCAACGTGGACCCGGACAGCGCGCGCGAAGGCCGCCTGATTTTCAACAAGACCGTGGGCCTCAAAGACACGTGGGCGAAAGAAAACGCGAAGGCATGAGCCGTTTCGTGCAAGCGGTAAGGCGGTGCTCGGCCTGGGGCATGGCGGCGGCCTTCGTGGCCGCATGGTCATGCGGCCTCGGCACGGGGTGCCGGCGCGCCCCCTCGCAGAAGCCGACGACGGTGAACGTCTGTCTGCACGGAGGCGCCCAGCGGGGGCTGACCCTCTACGAACTGCGCGCCAACACGGGCACGGTGACGGTAGCGGCCATCCGCTTGGATAAACAGGGCTGCGGGCGGTTCCGCTTCGGAAACGACAGCCTGAGCCTGTTCGCCTTACAGACGGATGCCCTGGGCGACACGGCGGGCGCCTCCGCGCCCCTGGTGCTGTTCCCGACCGTGGGCGGCACGCTGGCCGTGGAAGCGGACTACGCCGACCTGGTGGGCAGCGCGCACGTAAACGACGCGGCGGGCGAGGCCGACAGCCTGCATATCCTGCCGTTCCAGCGGGCGCAACAGGCCTGCGAACGCCTGAACCGCGAGGCGGCCGACTACTGGCGCGGCGTCCGCTACGAAGCCGACGCCAACCGTATATACGACTCGCTCGTGGAAAGCCTCGACCGCCGCTACCATGCGCACAAGGCTGAAAGCCTCCGCTTGGCGGCACGCTACCCGAACACGCTGGTGCCGGTCTATCTGGCCCAACTGCCGTTCGGCAACCGGCCGCTGTTCGACCCGCAGGACCCCGCCGACCTCCGCCTGCTCTCCGAATGGGCGGCGGCCATGCGGCAAAACCTGCCGGGCAACCCGCACGTGACCCGCTTTGCGGACAACATAGAACGCTTGGAACAACTGCAACGGCTGCAAGCCGTGCAACGCGAACGCAACCATGAAAAAGATACAAGTAGATCACATCGACCTTAAGTTGGAGGCGGGCAAGAAACTGTTTTTCGCCTCCGACTTCCACCTCGGCTCGCCCGCTTACGACAAGAGCCGCGAACGCGAACGCAAGATTATCGCGTGGATAGAGGCGCACGAGGCGGAGATGGGCGCCCTGTTCCTGCTCGGCGACGTGTTCGACTACTGGTTCGAATACCGCCACGTGGTGCCCAAAGGCTTCGTCCGGCTGTTCGGAACGCTGGCGCGGCTGACCGACAAGGGCATCCCCGTCTTTTTCTTCTGCGGCAACCACGACACGTGGGTGCGCAACTACTTCCAGCAGGAACTCGGCCTGCGCGTGTGCGAACAGAACGCGCGGCTGTGGGTGGACGGCGTTAAATTCTACCTCGGCCACGGCGACGGCCTTGGGCCGGACGACAAGGGCTACAAGTTTATCAAACGGCTGTTCGCCGCGCGTTGGAGCCGCAGCCTGTTCGCCATGTTGCACCCATGGACGGGTTACGTGCTGGCCAGCGGCTTCTCGCGCCGCAGCCGCAAGGCCGACGAACTCAAGAGCGACCGCAAGGCTTACGAAACCAAGAAGAACGAGAACCTGCGCTATTTCATGCGGGAGACGTTGGACGAGGAGCCCGACATCCGCTATTTCATCTTCGCCCACCGCCATTGGCCGCAACTGGTGCCGATAGAGGCCTTGGACGAAAATACGCCCACCGACTGCCAATACCTGAACGCGGGCGACTGGCTGCAATACTTCTCTTACGGCGTTTACGACGGACAGACCCTGCAACTGCAAGGGGAATGCACCGAAAAACAATTTTAACGCATACGATGAAAACGGCTGAATTCACGTTTCTCGGAACGGGCACCTCGCAGGGCGTGCCGATGATCGGATGTCATTGTGAGGTCTGCCGTTCGGACAACCCCAAGAACAAACGGCTGCGCACGGCCGGCCTCATCCGCTGCGAAGACAAGGCCGTGGCCATAGACGCGGGACCCAACTTCCGCGAACAGATGCTGAGTGCGGGCGTGGACCGTCTGGACGCCATCCTGCTGACCCACCCCCACCGCGACCATATCGGCGGCTTAGACGACGTGCGCCCCTATAACTATTACGCCCGCTACGCGCCGCCGCGCCCGATGCCGCTCTACGCCACGGCGCAGACGCTACAGGGCGTCAAGGAGAACTTCCCCTATGCGTTCGAGGCGCATCCCTACCCCGGCGCCCCGCAGTTCATCCTGAACGAGATTGAACCCAACGCCGCGCCCTTCCGCGTGGAAGGCCTGTCGGTGCAGGCCATCGCCATCCGCCATTTCCAGATGGACATCGCGGCCTTCCGCATCGGCGACTTCTGCTACATTACGGATGCGAGCGAAATCAGCGCCGAGTCGGCCGACCTCATCCGCGGCTGCCGCATTTTGGTGGTGAACGCGCTGCGGCGCGAACCGCATTCCTCGCACTTCACGCTGGATCAGGCCGTGGCCTTCATCGAAACCATAAAACCGGAACAGGCCTACCTGACCCATATCGGCCACTTCATGGAACACGAGGCCCTGTGCCGCGAACTCCCCGAACACATCAAACCGGCTTACGACGGACTGACGGTAACGTTCAACCCGGAGCAATAACATATACTATATATACCAAAGACTAATGAAAGCCTATTTGGATTTACTGCGCACGATTCTCGAACAAGGCGTCCGCAAAACGGACCGCACGGGTACCGGCACGCTCAGCTATTTCGGCTACCAGATGCGGTTCGACCTCTCGGAGGGCTTCCCGCTGCTGACGACCAAGAAACTGCATACGCGCTCCATCTTCTACGAACTGCTGTGGATGCTTAAGGGCGACACGAACATCAAATACCTGCACGACCACGGCGTGACGATTTGGGACGAGTGGGCCGACGCCAACGGCGACCTCGGCCCCGTCTATGGCAAACAGTGGCGCAGCTGGGAAGGGCCCGACGGCCATACGATAGACCAAATCAAAGCGGTGGTGCGGCAAATCCGCGAAACGCCCGACTCGCGGCGGCTCATGGTATCGGCCTGGAACCCCGCGGAGGTGGATAAGATGGCCTTGCCGCCCTGCCACGCGTTCTTCCAGTTCTACGTGACGGAGGGCCGGCTCTCGTGCCAGCTCTACCAACGGAGCGGCGACGTCTTTTTGGGCGTGCCGTTCAACATCGCGTCGTATGCGCTCCTGACCGCGATGGTGGCGCAGGTCTGCGGCCTCAAGCCGGGTACGTTCGTCCACACGCTCGGCGACGCGCACCTATATTCGAACCATTTGGAACAGGCGCGGCTGCAGCTGACGCGGACGCCTTTCCCGCTGCCGACGTTGGAACTGAACCCCGACGTGCGGAACCTGGACGATTTCACTTACGAAGACATCCGCATCCTGAACTATCAGGCGCACCCGCACATCAAGGCGGACGTGGCGGTATAGCATAAACACACGATTATGGAAAAGATTGCATTGATTACCGGCGTGACGTCGGGCATCGGACGGGCGACGGCCGAACGGCTGGCCGCCGAGGGTTACAAACTCATCGTGACGGGGCGCCGCGAAGACAAGCTGAAGGAAGTGGCCGAAGCGTTGAAGGCCAAGACGGAGGTTTTGCCGCTCTGCTTCGACGTGCGCGACAAACAGGCCGTGGAAACGGCCCTGAACGGCCTGCCGGAGGCCTGGAAAGCCGTGGACGTACTCGTGAACAACGCCGGCCTCGCCGTGGGCTTGAACCCGTTGCAGGAGGGCGTCGTGGACGACTGGGAACGCATGATTGACACCAATATCAAGGGGCTGCTCTACGTGAGCCGCGTCGTATTGCCGTGGATGACGGCCCGCCGCAAGGGCCATGTGGTCAACCTCGGCTCGATTGCGGGCAAGGAAGCCTATCTGAACGGCAATGTCTATTGCGCCACCAAACACGGCGTGGACGCGTTGAGCAAGGGGATGCGGCAGGACTTACTGCCCTACGGCATCAAGGTGACGCAAATCTGCCCGGGCGCGGTGGAGACCGAATTCTCGCTCGTGCGCTTCAAGGGGGACGCCGAACGCGCCGACAAGGTCTATCAGGGCTTTACGCCGCTCACGGCCGCCGACATCGCCGACGCCATCGCCTACTGCGTGCTCCTGCCGGCCCACGTCAACATCAAC
The DNA here is from genome assembly GCA_947179195.1 of uncultured Bacteroidales bacterium. GTDB lineage: Bacteria > Bacteroidota > Bacteroidia > Bacteroidales > P3 > CAMXAS01. The sequence goes on along the minus strand of CAMXAS010000071.1, from coordinate 641 downwards.
GACATGGTCATCATGCCGACGGCGCAGGCCAATTCGAGCCAGTTCCACAAGGTGCTGTAAACCGAACGCCTACTTGTTGTAGGCGCGGCGCAACTTTTCGCCTTTTTCCAATTCCTTGCCGAACAGCACTTTCGTGCAGAAGGCCTTGAGGAAGCCACAGCCGTAGCCGTTGAGTTGGATAAAGGCCGTGACGACGGACAGGAGCGCTATTTTCAAAGACTTGTTCTTGAACAAAGAGGCCAAGAACAACAAGACGATATAGAACGCGGGCAACAGCAACCACCACGCGCTGTGGAAGACAGCGAGCAGTATCAATGCCGCCTCGCCCAGCACGAACAGGGCCGGCAACACGTGGACGGCCTTCAGCGATTCCGGGTGCAGTTTGAACAGGAATATCCGCGCCTGCCCGAAATTATAGACCTGCCGGAAGAACTTTTTAAGGTTGACCCTACGTTTGTGATAGACAGACACTTCCGGCAACAGCGCGATGGAAAAACCGGCCTTGCGGATCCGGATGCTCAGGTCGATGTCCTCGCCGAACATATCGGCGAAGCCCCCCACTTTTTCGTACACCGCGCGTGACAACCCCATATTGAACGAACGCGGATTGAACTTCTCCATGCTGACCTTCGCGCTGCCGC
>CAMXAS010000070.1 GCA_947179195.1 uncultured Bacteroidales bacterium | reverse complement strand
TCACTTGCCTCTGCGCTATTTTCAATGAAGTTCGGCGGCGGCTCGGACATTAAAGTGGACTTTATGCCGCTCGCCTTGCACGAACTTTCAATTTTCACTAACTTTGTACCCTAGCATCGCTATGTGCGGTGCTGGGGTTTTTGTTTGATTTATACAATACATTAATAATATGGATTTTAGCTTAACCAAACAAGAAAAGCTCTTCCTGCAGATGATTCGGGAGTTCGCCGAAAAAGAGGTGAAGCCCTTGGCTGCGGAAGTGGACGAGCAGGAACGTTTCCCGCTGGAGACGGTCGGGAAAATGGCCAAAATCGGCCTCATGGGTATCCCCGTCCCCAAAGAATACGGCGGCGCCGGTTCCACGAACCAGATGTACACGATGGCCGTGGAGGAACTCTCCCGCGTCTGCGCCACGACGGGCGTCATCGTTTCCGCGCACACCTCGCTCTGCGTGGCCCCCATTATGGAGCACGGCACGGAAGAACAGAAAAAGAAATATCTGCCTAAACTGGCTTCGGGCGAATGGCTCGGCGCGTTCGCTTTGACCGAACCCAACGCCGGTACCGACGCCTCGGCCCAGCAGACCATCGCCACGCCGGACGGCGACGGCTATATCATCAACGGCTCCAAGATTTTCATCACCAACGCCGAATACGCCAACGTGTTCATCATCTTCGCCATGACCGACAAGAGTCTCGGCACGAAGGGCATCACGGCCTTCATCCTCGAAAAGGGCATGAAGGGCTTCAGCATCGGCAAGAAGGAGTTGAAGATGGGTATCCGCGGCTCGGCCACCTGCGAATTGATTTTCGAGGACGTGCGCGTTTCCAAAGACCAGGTGCTCGGCAAAATCGGCGGCGGCTTCGGCATCGCGATGAAGACGCTCGACGGCGGCCGTATCGGGATTGCCTCGCAGGCGGTGGGCATCGCGCAGGGCGCGTTGGACGAGACCGTCAAATACACCAAAGAACGCAAGCAGTTCAAGCGTGCGCTCGCCCAGTTCCAGAACACGCAGTTCCAGCTGGCCGACATGAAGACCAAGGTGGAGGCGGCGCGTCTGTTGGTACGCAGCGCGGCTTACAAGAAAGACCAAAAGCAGCCCTATTCGGTGGATGCGGCCATGGCCAAGCTGTTTGCGGCCGAAACGGCCATGTCGGTGACGACGAAGGCGGTGCAACTGCACGGCGGCTACGGTTATACGCGCGAATATCCGGTGGAACGCATGATGCGCGACGCCAAGATTACCGAGATTTACGAAGGTACGTCCGAAGTACAGCGTATGGTCATCTCCGCCAATCTGTTGAAATAAAGGGGAGCGAAAATCAAAACGAGAAACGGAAATTATGAAAATTATAGTTTGTATCAAACAGGTGCCGGATACCACCGAAATCAAGTTGGATCCGGTAACGGGAACGCTGATAAGAGACGGCGTGCCCAGCATCATGAACCCGGACGACAAGGGCGGTTTGGAATACGCGCTGCAACTTAAAGACCAGTACGGCGCCGAGGTGACGGTCATCACGATGGGCCCGCCCCAAGCCGACGACATCCTGCGCGAAGCCATGGCGATGGGCGCCGACCGCGCCATTCTGCTCACCGACCGCAAGTTCGCGGGCGCCGATACGTTGGCCACGTCCAAGGCTTTGGCCGGCGCGTTGAGGGAATTGGAATACGACCTGATTATCGCGGGCCGTCAGGCCATTGACGGCGACACGGCGCAAGTGGGGCCGGAAATCGCCGAATGGCTCGACCTGCCGCAGATCAGCTACGTGGAAGGCTTGGAATACGACGGCAAGAAGACGCTGACCGTGCGCAAGCAGACCGAAGAGGGCTATCAGATTTGCAAGGTGGATACGCCCTGCCTGCTGACGGTGCTGGCTTCGGCCAACAAGGCGCGTTACATGACGGTGGGCGGCATCTGCGACGCTTACGGCAAGGAAGTGGAAGTGTGGACGGCCGACAAAATCAAGGTCGATCCTTCCGAACTCGGTCTGAGCGGTTCGCCGACCAAGGTTAAAAAATCGTTCACGAAGGGCGCCAAGGCCGCCGGCAAGGTGTTCGAGGTGGACGAGAAAGAAGCCGTCGAGCTCATTATCAATAAACTGAAAGAAAAATACATCATTTAAGGAGGGACGCACGATGAATATTGCCGATTATAAGAACGTATATGTGTTTGCCGAACAACGCGAAGGCAAGATACAGAATGTGGCCCTCGAATTGCTGGGCAAGGCCCGCGATTTGGCCGACGCTTTGAACGAAAAGGTCTGCGCGGTGTTGCTCGGTTCGGGCATCAAGGATTTGGCCGCCACGCTCATTGCGCACGGCGCGGATGAGGTGCTTTTGGTCGATGACCTGTCTTTGTATGTATATACGACTGAACCCTATGCGCAGGCCATCAAGGCCGTGGTCGATGCCAAGAAGCCGGGTATCCTGCTGTTGGGCGCCACGACGATAGGCCGTGACCTGGGGCCGCGTTTGGCGGCGCGTATGCAGACGGGTCTGACGGCCGACTGCACGGAACTGGATATCGAAGCCGAGACGCGTCACCTGATGATGACCCGTCCCGCTTTCGGCGGCAACCTGTTGGCCACGATTATGTGTACCGACCACCGTCCGCAGATGTCCACGGTACGGCCCGGCGTTATGCTGGCCAAGCCCGCCGACGCCGCCCGCAAGGGTACGGTGGAGGACTTCAAGGTACAGTTCGACCGCAGCAAGTTCCGCGTCAAAGTGGAGAAGGTGGTCAAGGAACAGAAGAACCTCGTGGATATTACGGCGGCCAAGGTGTTGGTTTCCGGTGGCCGCGGCGTCGGCTCGGCCGACGGCTTCAAGAAGCTCGAAGCCTTGGCGCAGGTGCTGGGCGGCGAGGTGGCTTCCTCGCGTGCCATGGTGGATGCCGGCGTGACGGAACACGCGCGTCAGGTGGGGCAGACGGGCAAGACCGTCCGTCCCGACCTGTATTTCGCCTTGGGGATTTCCGGCGCGATCCAGCACTTGGCCGGTATGGAAGGCTCCGACCTGATTATCGCCGTGAACAAAGACAAATACGCGCCTATTTTCGAAGTGGCCGATATGGGTATCGTGGGCGACCTGCACAAAATCGTGCCGGCGCTGACGGCCGCATTGAAAAAATAACGGCTGAAAGTCGGAAGTAAGGCAAAACCCCGTTCCGACAACCGTTGGGACGGGGTTTTTAATAAAATACAAGCGTTATGGAAAAGAACAAACTTTCGGGTAAGGATTTGGAGCAGCTGAAGGCGAAGGGGATTTCGCTGGACGTGTTCAAGACGCAGTTGATGCAGTTCGAGGAGGGATTTCCAGCGGCGGACCTGACGGCCTGCGCCACGGCGGACAACGGCATTCTGACGCTGGCGCCCGCGCAAGTGGAGGCCTTGCGGACGGCTTATCAGGCTTACCGTAAACAGGACGGCGCCCGCATCGTGAAGTTCGTGCCGGCCTCGGGCGCGGCCACGCGTATGTTCAAAGACCTGTACGCCTTGTATAACCAACTCAAGGAAAAGGGGGCGGCTGCGGACGTGCCTTTGGACAAGGCCGCGCAGACGTTCTTCGACCACCTGCCGCAGTTCCCGTTCTACGCCGAACTCAAGGCCGGCCTGCAGGCGGGGGCGGGGCTCGACCTCGACGCGGCCGTGCGCGGGCGCAACTATCTGCCCGTGTTGGAGACCTTGCTCGAAACGGGCATGGGCTATGGCCGGCTGCCCAAGGCGCTGCTGTTGTTCCATACGTATGCCGACGGCGCCGTCACGGCCATGGAGGAGCATTTCGCCGAAGGTGCGCAGTACGCGGCGGGCCAGGGCGAATGCTGGCTGCACTTCACGATTTCCGAAGAACACAAGGACTTGTTCTTGAAGAAGGTGGCGGCGGTTCAGCCCAAATACGAGCAAAAATACGGCCTGCGCTATCATGTGGCCTATTCGTTGCAAAAGCCTTCGACCGACACGGTGGCCGTGACGCTCGACAATGATATATACCGCGACGGGCAGGGACGCATCGTGTTCCGTCCGGGCGGCCACGGCGCGCTCATCGAGAACCTGAACGACCTGGACGCCGACATGGTTTTCATCAAGAACATCGACAACATCAGCATAGAAACCAAGCGCTCCGAGACCTTGACGTATAAGGAAGCCTTGGCGGGGCTTCTGCTGGAGAAACGTGACAGGACGTTCGCCATCCTGCGGCAGCTGTCTTCGGGGCAACCGTCGGAGGACTGGCCGTGGGAACAGTGGCTCGACTTCGCGCGGGAGGAACTGCAAATCCGGCTGAGCGATGAGGTGCTGGCCTGGCCGTTGGCCCTCCGCGCGCGTTATCTGTTCGCGGTGCTGAACCGGCCCATGCGCGTGTGCGGCATGGTGCGCAACGAGGGAGAACCCGGCGGCGGGCCGTTCTGGGTGTCGCGCGTGCGCACGTTCGAAGCTCCCGAAGAGCCCGACGAGGCGCCTTTCGGCGGCCTGCGGCTGTGGCCGATGGAGAGCCTGCAAATCGTGGAATCGTCGCAAATCGACCACGAGAACGCCGAGCAGGAGGCCATCTTCCGCGCCTCCACGCACTTCAACCCCGTTGATTTGGTGTGCAGCGTCCGCGACTATACGGGCCGCAAGTTCGACCTGCGGGATTTCGTTGACCCGATGACGGCCTTTATCGCGCATAAGTCGGTCAAGGGCACGGACATCAAGGCCATGGAGCTGCCGGGCCTGTGGAACGGCGCGATGGCCGACTGGATTACGCTTTTCGTCGAAGAACCGATACAGGTGTTCACGCCCGTCAAGACCGTCAACGACCTGTTGCGGGACGGCCACCGGCAGTAATATATCGTTATGAAGAAACGCTTTTGGATAATCGTGGCCCTCGCTTTGGCGCTGGTGATGGTCGTGCTTTCGGCCGTGCCGCGTTTCGACTACATCCGGCCGTCCCTGCGCTACCGGATGCCCAAAATCGACCAATATCCGCTGTTCGGCCGCGCCATCGTGGCCGCCGGCGACCCGCAGCCGTGGCCCTATGCGCCAGGCGTGGCGGCGGCCCGCATCCCCGACTCGGTGGAGGCGGCCTTTGCCGGATTAGAAACCACGGCCTACCTCGTGGTCAAGGACGGCGAAATCGTGTTGGAGCAGTATTGGGACGACTATGCCGACACGCTTTGGAGCAATTCGTTCTCGATGGCCAAAAGCGTGGTGTCGTTGCTCGTGGGCTGCGCCATTGACGATGGATATATACAGAGCGTGGAGCAGCCGGTGGCCGACTTCTTGCCCGGCCAGTGGGCGTGGCAGTCGGAGCCGCTCCGCATCCGCGACCTGTTGACGATGAGCGCGGGCTTCCGCTGGAACGAGTCGTCCGCCTCGCTCTTTTCGCCCACCACGCAGATTTACTACGGCGGCGACCTCGCGGCCATTCTCTACCGCACGCGGTTCAAGGAACGGCCGGGCGTGCATTTCGAATACCAAAGCGGCGTGACGCAGCTGTTGGCCATGGTGCTGACCGCCGCCGTGGGGCGTCCGCTGTCCGACTATGCCTCCGAAAAACTGTGGCGGCCGCTCGGCGCCGAGGAGGACGCCCTTTGGTCCACCGACGACAAGGGCGTTGAAAAGGCGTTCTGCTGTTTCAACAGCAACGCCCGCGACTTCGCCCGCATCGGCCAGCTGATTCTGCAACAGGGCCGCTGGAACGGCCTGCCGCTCGTCGATTCGGCCTACATCCGGGCCGCCACGACGCCCGCCGACTACCTCCTGTATAACGACCGCCCCTGCACGTTCTACGGCTACCAGATGTGGATAGCCGAACTGCGCGGCCACACGATGCCCTACTGCCGCGGCATCCTGGGGCAGTACATCATCGTCATCCCCGACGAAAACCTCGTCATCGTGCGGCTGGGCCGCGCCCGCTCCGAGGCGCGCAACACGGCGCAGGACTACACGTTAGACCTCGAACTGTGGGTCAATACGGCCTTGGATATGTTCGGCCAATCTTCAAACCTGTAAACATTCATTATGACTACTGCGGAATTTATCGAAATCATGGATTCCGGCGCCTTGATTCCCGCCGGTTCGCCCATACACGCCAAAATGCACGAACTCAGCCAAGAGGCCATCCGGATTACTATGGCGCTGAACAACAGCTACCATACCCCTGCCGAAATCGTCGCGCTGATGTCGGAGTTGACGGGCAGGCCGGTGGACGCGTCGTTCGCGCTGTTTCCGCCGTTCAACACCGACTGCGGCAAGAACCTCCGCATCGGCAAGCGGGTGTTCATCAACTCGGGCTGCAAGTTTCAAGACCAGGGCGGCATCACGATAGGCGACGACGTGCTCATCGG
>CAMXAS010000069.1 GCA_947179195.1 uncultured Bacteroidales bacterium | reverse complement strand
CTTTCGGCTCCGTCTGAAGGATACTTTCGTTCTTCACGACCTGCGCCTGCGCGACCGCCCCGATTCCGAAAGCCGCCACACACACAACTGTCAATAGTTTTTTCATTGTGTTTAAGGTATTAAGTACTTTTTAGTTTAGATTTCCATTTTTTATCTATGTGCAAATATAAAACTTTTTTTTAAAAATTCTAACTCTTTTTCTTGGCGGCTTGCAATGCGCGCGGCCAGACTTCCGACACCTTGTCCACGTAATGGAACTGTAAATCTTTCGTATAGCGGGCCGGAATCTCTTCAATCTGCGGCCGGTTCTCCTTGCAAAGAATCACCTCTCTGATGTTGGCGCGACGGGCGGCCAGTATCTTTTCCTTGAGCCCGCCCACGGGCAACACCTGCCCGCGCAACGTGATTTCGCCCGTCATCGCGACGTCGGCACGCACCTTGCGCCCCGTAAAGGCCGACAGCATGGCCGTGAACAGCGCGATACCCGCCGAAGGGCCGTCTTTCGGAATGGCGCCCTCGGGCACGTGCACATAGACGTCCTGCCCTTCCACGGCCTTCCACGCGATGCCCAGTTCCTCGGCGTGCGTCTTGATGTATTCGTAGGCCAGCGTGGCCGACTCCTTCATCACGTCGCCCAGGTTGCCGGTCAGGTGCAGACCGCCCTTGCCTTTGGAGAGCGAGGCTTCGATAAACAGGATGTCGCCGCCCGTACGGCTCCACGAAAGGCCGGCCACCACGCCCACCGTATCCTGTTTGAGACGGCTGTCGTGCTGCGCCGATTCGGGACCCAGCATTTCGCGCACGGCTTCTTTGGTCAAGACCGACTTGGCCTTGCCGGCACGCGGCTTGGCGGCCGTCCGTGCAGACGAAGCCTTGAAGGCCGGGCTTTCGACCCACTCCCGCGCCTTGGCCCGCACGATTTCGGCGATGCGTTTTTCCAACTGCCGCACGCCCGACTCGCGCGTATAACGCGTAATAAGGTATTCGAGCACCTCGTCCGGAAACTCCATCCAACGGCCGCTCAAGCCGTGTTCTTTCAAAATCTTCGGAATCAGATGCTTCTTGGCGATTTCCAATTTTTCCTCCACGACATAGCCCGGCACTTCGATGAGTTCCATACGGTCGAGCAGGGCCGGATGCATCTGCCCGAGGTCATTGGCAGTGGCGATGAACAGCACTTTGGAGAGGTCGTAATCGACTTCGAGGAAATTATCGTGGAAATGCGTGTTCTGCTCCGGGTCCAGCACCTCCAACAAGGCCGACGAAGGGTCGCCGCTGTAGCTCAGGCCGGCCACCTTGTCGATTTCGTCCAGCACGAAGACGGGGTTGGACGTCTCGGCCTTGCTCATGTTCTTGAGGATGCGCCCCGGCACCGCGCCGATATAGGTGCGCCGGTGGCCGCGGATTTCGGCCTCGTCGCGCAGACCGCCCAACGACATACGCACATAGCGGCGCCCCATCGCCCGCGCGATGGACTTGCCCAAGGACGTCTTGCCCACCCCGGGCGGGCCATACAGACAGAGAATCGGGGCTTTCATATCGCCGCGCAGTTTGACGACGGCCATATACGACAGGATGCGCTCCTTGACCTTGTCGAGGCCGAAATGGTCTTCGTCCAACACGGCCCGCACCTTGGCCAGTTCGAAGCGGTCGGGCGTGTATTTGCCCCACGGCAAATCGACGAGCGTATGCAGGTAGTTCAGCTGGACGGCATATTCGGGCGACATCGCGTGCGTGCGCTCCAGCTTCATGAGTTCCTTTTCAAAAACCGCCTGCACGTCCTTGTCCCAGACCTTCTTCTCGGCCTTGGCCTGCAACTCCTTGATATCCTGTTCCGACGGGCTGCCGCCCAATTCTTCCTGTATCGTCTTGAGCTGCTGGTTGAGCACGTATTCGCGCTGCTGCTTGTCCAAATCGGAACGCACCTTGGTCTGAATCTTGTTGCGCAATTCGAGCATCTGCAACTCGCGGTTCATATAGCCCAACAGCGCGCTGGCGCGGTCCACGAGCTTGCGTTGTTCCAACAGCCGCTGCTTTTCCTGTTGCGAGAGGTTCATGAGCGAAGCCATGAAATACAGCAACACGGTGGGACTGTCGATGTTGTTGAGCGCGAATTCGGCCTCGGACGGTAAGGATGGCGAAAGCGAAAGCATCTGGCGGAACAAATCCTTGACCGTGGCCAACATGGCGTTGAACGTCTTGCTGAGCTTCTTGGGTTCGGTATCGTCGTAGGCTTCGGTTTCGGCCATCATATAGGGCGTGTTCCGCACCACCTTCTGGAGGCGGAAACGGCGTTTGCCTTGCAGTATCAACATATTGTTGCCGTCCGGCATCTGTAGGTTCTTGATGATGACGGCCAGCGTGCCTACTTTATATAAGTCTTTTTCCTGCGGGTCTTCGCTGTCTTTGTCTTTCTGCGCCACGACCCCGATGGGACGGTGTTCCTTATAGGCTTCGCGCACGAGTTGAATCGACTTGTTGCGGCCCACCGTGATGGGCAGCACGAGCCCCGGAAACAGCACGTTGTTGCGCAGCGTCAGAATGGGCAGTTCTTCCGGGATTTCCACCCGGTTGAGATGCTCCTCCTCTTCCGCGTTCAACAAAGGGATGTATTCGGGCGACCCGTCTTCGGCGCCTTCTTGTAAGGAACGCACGTTTTCTATCTTGATTTTCATAAATTTACTTCTTGTTACGGTTGTGATGCGTCGCTTCATAGACTTCGCGCAGGATGGCTTCGTCCGCCGCGGTGAGCGTCTTGTGACGGCGGCCGTACATCTGACGCGCCGTTTCCAAGGCTTTGTCTATCGGATAAGGCTTGCCCGCCCACGTGAACGACGGGATGAACTGACGCGGGAAGCCGGCGGCGGCCACATTGGCGCTTACGCCGACCACGGTGCCCGTATTGAACATCGTATTGATGGCCGTCTTGGAATGGTCGCCCATGAACAGGCCGCAGAACTGCTCGCCGGTCGGCACGAAGGCATCGGCGGCATAGCTCCATACCTTGACGGGGCTGTAATCGTTCTTGAGATTGGAATTGTTGGTGTCGGCGCCCAGGTTGCACCATTCGCCCAGGACGGCGTTGCCGAGGAAACCGTCGTGCGCCTTGTTGGAATAGCCGAAGATGACGGCGTTGTTGACCTCGCCGCCCACCTTGCAGTGCGGGCCTATCGTGGTGCCGCCGTAGATTTTGGCGCCCATCTTGATGACGGAGGCCTCGCCCACGGCGAGCGGGCCGCGCAACATCGCGCCCTCCATGATTTCCGCGTCCTTGCCGATGTAAATCGGGCCTTCCGAAGCGTTGAGCATCGCCATCTCGACGCGCGCGCCCGCCTCCACGAAGATGTTTTCGGCCCCGATGACGCGGTTGGTGGCCGAAAGCGGCTGGCTTTGACGACCGGCGGTCAAGGCCGGCACGTCCAATTTAATCTGCTCGGCATTGAGCAGGAAGATATCCCAATTGTTTTCGATGACGCGGACCGGACGGGCGTATTCGATTTCTTCCGTCACCGCCTCGCCGCCGTCCATCCCGCCCTTGATATGGTGCGCGATAATCCAATCCTCGCTCGACAGGGCCTGGTCGGCCTTCAAGCCCGTGACGGCCTTGACCAAATCCGCATCCGGCAAAACGGCCGCGTTAATCAGGATATTGTCGTCGGCCTGACGGAGCGGATATTTTTCGGACAGATAGGCTTCCGTCAGAATGGAGACTTCCTGTCCCAAAAAGCGTTCCCATTTCTCGCGGAGCGTATCGATGCCGAGGCGGATTTCGGCTATCGGCCGCGTGAACGTGAACGGCAACAACTGCTGCCTGATCTGCACGTCATCGAAAAGGATATAATTCATAACCGTCTGTATGTTTTGTGTGCCACCTTAAAATGCCATTATCCAAAAGTATGCCAAAAACCGCTTGCCGCCTTAATGGCAGAAGGCTGGCAGGGCGCGCCGGCGGGCGACGGGAACGGCTTATAGCAAAAGAGGCGGAACCTTACGATTCCGCCTCCCTATGGTATGAAAGCCTAAGACGCGCCGTCTTAGTTGGCTTTCTTGCGGTCCATGTGTTTTTGGTACTTGTTCATGAACTTATCCACGCGACCGGCCGTATCCACCAGTTTCACCTTGCCGGTGAAGAACGGGTGCGACGCGCTGGAGATTTCCAACTTCACCAACGGGTATTCGTTGCCGTCTTCCCACTTGATTGTGTCTTTCGTCTGTATCGTAGATTTGCACAAGAACGCATAATCGTTAGACATGTCTTTGAAAACCACAGGTCTATAATTCTCGGGGTGGATGTCTTTTTTCATATCTGTATCGTATTTTCTGCTGTTTAAGGGGTGCAAAAGTAAACTTTTTTTCTCAAATTGCAAAGTTTTCTTTCAAAAAGGCCGGAATCGAAACGCCGTCGGCATAGTCGGTGAGCGTCGGACGCTGGGCCTGGCCGAACGGGACAAGGCCGTCTCCCTCCCCCACGATGCACTGCCAGGCTTCGGGGTCGGCCGCCGCTATCCAAGCCTCCGCCTGCGACCGGTCGTCATAGACCGCATACGACACGGAGCCGATGCCGGGGGACGCCGCCCCCTCCTCGAACAGCACCGCCCCGCCGTCGCGGTAGGGCAACCCCTGCATCTCGAGCAAGGCCTTGCGGCGGCCGTAGTTATGGGCATAGGCGGCGTTGTCGAGCAGCTGTAGCCAGCCGCCGCGCCGCCCCACGGCCAGGAAGCGCGCCCAATCGAATCGGCGCGGCACGAACAGTTTGGAGACGTTGCGGCAGCCCAAGCCGTAGTAGCGGAGCATATCTTCCCAAAGGCCGGCCAAGCGCGTGTCGTCCTCGTTGCCGCTCAAGACGGCGCAGGACGTGCGGTGATGGCGCAACAAGGCGGGCTTGTCGCGGAAACTGTAGTCAAAATAGCGGAAACTGTTGTCGCTGCCCGTGGCGATGACGGCGTCGAACGCCAGGCCGTTCAAATCGGACACCAGCGTCACGGTTTCCGGATACGGCCACAAGCGCTGCGCCCAAAACGTCCAGAGCGGGCGGTCTTTGGCGGAGGGCTTCAACAGGAGCTTACAGCCGGAGAGCAACACCGACAGCACGTCGTGCAAGCCCACCCACGGCAGGTTGCCGGCCATGATGACGGCCACCGTGCCCGGCCTCAGGCGCGTCTGCGCCCCCATTTCGGCCGTCCACCACGCGCGCAGGCGGTCGGCGCGCAGGGCCTCGGCCCAAGCCGCCGTGGCATAGGCGATGTTGTCGGCCGTAAAGAACGGTTGGGCGGCCACGGCGGCTTCGCAAGCCGCCCGCCAATGCGGATCGGCGGCGGCTTGCGCGCGCCAATACCGCCCGACGGCATCCCACGCGGCCAAACGCGCTTCAAAATCCGGTACCGGTTTCAGGCTTTCCATCGCTTCCTTATAAAGAGGATACAAAAGTAGCGTTTTTTCGGATGATTTGCTTTGTCGGCGCTTATTCGTATCTTTGCTTTATGGGAAAAGCCGGTGGGAATAAGAAGAAATCGACGGGCACGCCGCGCCGCGTCTCCTGGTTGGGCGTGCTGTTGCTCCTCATGACGGGCATCGTGCCGTTGGGGCTCGTCGGGACGTTCCTGTGCGTCTATATCCCGCCCGGCCGCTTCGGCATCACGACCTTGCTGGGCCTCGCCTTCCCGTGGCTCGTGCTGGCTTCCGCCGCCCTCGGCATCGCCTACCTGTTCTTTTTCAAGAAACGCTGCCTGATTTTCTTCGCGGCCATCCTGCTCAACTTCCACAACCTCGGCCTGTCGGTACGCCTGCCCCACAACGACCGCCCGCGGCGCGACGACCACCGCATGGCCTCCGCCACGCGGCCGAGCGAATTCAAGGTGCTGTCGTACAACGTCTGTCTGTTCGGCTACTACGCGCAGGACGACCGCAACGGGCGGAAAGACCGCATAGCGTCCTATATCGGCGTGGAGGAAGCCGACATCTTGTGCTTGCAGGAATACTACGAGAGCAAAGCCCCACAGTTCCGCATACGCGAAACGCTGCGGAAGGCCGGCTACCGCCACCATACGCGCCTGTTGGAAAACGCGCGCTTCTATTTCGGCAACGCGATTTTCTCGCGCTTCCCCATCCTGCGGCAAGACACGGTGCCGGGGCTGTCGCCGCTCAACGCGCTGTATGCCGACCTGCAACTGCCGGGCGGCGACACGCTACGCGTATATACTTTCCATTTGGCTTCGCTGCGCTTCGACGACCACGACAAGGCGCTATATCACGAATTACTGAACAAACCTTTGGATGAATCGGTTTCCTACAAGGCCGAGGCTGGCAAAATAGCGCGTAAGGTAAGCCGCGCCGCCCGCATAC
>CAMXAS010000068.1 GCA_947179195.1 uncultured Bacteroidales bacterium | reverse complement strand
TTTTCTTTACGGACAAAGAAAAGGTAACAGGCACAGCGATGCGCAGCATCGCGCTTTTCCAATCTTTTGACAAAAGCAAGTTCGTGCAAGGTGAAAAGGTTTTAGTCCGGTTTTCAAAAACGGCAAAAAAAATGTAAATTTGCAGGTTGGGCATACGTGAAATGCCTGACCGATAAAACCGAGCGCTATGGGGCTGTTTTTGCCGACATTCTTCAAAACCCGTCCGAGGCGGACATTTGAATACAAGCCGCGTTACTACAACGAGGAGCAGGAACGTTTGGACCTGTTGAAGAAGAAATACGCGGCGGAAGGGGCGGAACCCGCGGGCAGCGAAAGGGCCGAGCGGGAGGCGCGCATGCGTCAGGAGTTCGAGATGCAGCGGCCGAGGCGCAACGCCAAGGGGCTGTTGAGCCGGCGCGGCTTGCTGATAGCCATCGGTTTGGTCGTGGTCTTGTTGTTTTTCATCCTCTAATCCGTTGACGTCCGTTATTCCATGAGTTTGATACAGTTACTACCGGAACATGTGGCCAACCAGATTGCGGCGGGCGAAGTCGTCAACCGACCGGCCTCCGCGGTCAAGGAACTGTTGGAAAACGCCGTGGACGCGGGGGCGGACGATATCCATCTGTTGGTGCGCGACGCCGGCAAGACGCTGATTCAGGTCATTGACAACGGTTGCGGGATGTCGGCCGAGGATGCCGAAAAGTGCTTCCTGCGGCATGCGACCTCCAAAATCCGTCAGGCCGACGACCTCTATACGCTCCAAACGATGGGCTTCCGCGGGGAAGCCTTGGCCTCCATCGCGGCCGTGGCTTGCGTGGAACTCAAAACCAAGCGGCCGAACGACGAAACGGGCTACATCGTGTGCATGGAGGGCGAGAAGCGGACGTCGGCGCAAGCCTGCGCCTGTCCCGACGGCACGCAAATCAGCGTCAAGAACATCTATTTCAATACGCCGGCGCGTCGGCAGTTCCTCAAGTCCGACGAGGTGGAATACCGCTATATTGAGGAAGAGTTCGTGCGCGTGGCGATGGCGCATCCCGAAATCAAATGGCAACTCACGCGCGACGAAAAGCAGGTTTACCATTTGGAGCCGGGCTCGTTCCGGCAGCGCGTCGTACAACTCATGGGGCGGGCGTTCGAGCAACGGCTCGTGCGCGTGCATGAGGCCGCGGGCGACATCGACATAGACGGCTTCATCTGCACGCCCGAATATACGACCAAGAACCGCAGCAAGCAGTATCTGTTCGTCAATACACGCTATATCAAACATATCGGGCTTAGCCACGCCATAGAAACGGCCTATAAGCAGTTGGTGCCGGAAAAGAACTATCCGGCCTATTTCCTGCGGCTGAAGGTCAAGCCCGAAACGATAGACGTCAATATCCATCCCACCAAGACCGAAATCCGTTTCAACGACGAGAAGCTGATTTACGGCGTATTGCTTTCGGTGGTCAAGCACGCGATAGGCGTGACCCAGCTGGCGCCGGCCTTGGATTTCGACACCGAGAACGACGTCGTGGTGCCGACGCGCAAGCCGTTGGGCTTTCCCGAACCGCCGCGGCTGAACCTCGACCCGAACTACGACCCGTTCGCCGTGGCCTACAAGCAGAGCGGCAAGAAGCCGTCTTACGCTTCGGACGTGCGGCAGGGCGAATCGTTGCAGGCGCAACTGCAATTTTATAAGGAGACGTTCGCGCCCGAAGCGGCCGACGCCGCCGAGGCGGCTTTGCCCAAGCAGGGGCGGCCTACGCAGTCCGAAATGGCGGTCAGCACCAACCGGATGTCCAAAATCAACGCCGAACCCAACGGGGTGGTGCCCGTGTCGGCGGAGGCTTTGGCGGCCGAATCCGATTTGAACAACAAATTCCTGCAGTTCGCTTCGGCCTATATCGTCACCACGGTCAAGTCGGGCTTGCTGTTCGTTGACCAGCAGGCGGCTTCCGAACGCATTATATACGAACGATATCTGAAAAGCACGCAACCGCACGAGAAACCTGCGGGGCAGCGGCTGTTGTTCCCCAAAACCATCCAGTTGTCGCCCTCCCAAAGCGACGTGCTTAAGGAAATCCGCGAGAAACTGGCGGCCTGGGGTTGGGAAATCGAATGGGTAGGCGGCGGTTCGTTCATCGTCAACGCGGCGCCGGCTCAGACCCAGGACGAAGACATCGCCGCGCTCGTCGAGAACACGGTGGACGACTATATCAGCCGGATGATGACGGTGCACGGCCGGCAGGAAGACAACGTGGCGGTGGCGCTGGCGCGTCAGACCGCCGTTCGGCACGGGCAAGTGCTGAGCCGGGCGGAGATGATGAGCCTGATTAACGACCTGTTCGCCTCCGAGTGCCCGCACCTGTCGCCGAGCGGCCGGCGAACCTATTGGATTATGCCTGAAACGGAAGTGAAGCAGGCCTTTAAAAACAGCAAATAACGATGGAGACCTATAGCGAGAACTACCGCGTGCGGGGCTTTCAATTCCTGCCGCCCGTCATCAAAAACCTTTTGATCATCAACGTGCTGTTTTATATGGCCGACCTGACGTTCGGGCTGTACGGCCTCGATATGAGCCGCTATTTGGGGCTGCATTACGTGTCGGCCACCGATTTCCACTGGTGGCAGTACGTTACGTATATGTTCATGCACGGCAATTTTTCGCATCTGTTCTTCAATATGTTCGCGCTGTGGATGTTCGGCTATGCGTTGGAGAACCTGTGGGGCGGCCGCCGTTTCCTGGTTTATTACATGGTCACGGGTATCGGCGCGGGCTTGATGCAGACGCTGGTCGTGGGGCTGAACGTCTATTTCAACTATATGCCGCATTATCCGGCCTACGCCGTGGCGCAATACGTCAACCAAATCGTCACGATAGGGGCGTCGGGCGCCGTGTTCGGCATCCTGTTGGCGTTCGGGATGTGTTTTCCCAACCTGCCGATTTACCTGTATTTCCTGTTCCCGATACGGGCCAAATGGTTCGTCATTATATACGGATTGTTGGAACTTTTCGCCGGCATCGGCGGCACGGCCGACGGGGTGGCGCATTTCGCGCACCTGGGCGGTATGCTGTTCGGTATCGGCTTGATTTTATATTGGCGGAAGCACGGAAGCCGGATACATGGCCGGTAGGCGTTCCGCGCATGGCATAAGGAATAAAGACAAAAATTTTATACAATATGTTGAGCAACAATTTTGCCTGTCGTCACAACGGGCCTAACGCCGAAGAAACGGCGAAAATGCTGAAAACCATAGGCGTATCGTCTATGGATGAATTGATTGACAAGACGGTGCCGGCCGCCATCCGTCTCAAGCAACCGCTGAATCTGCCGGCGGGCATGAACGAGTATGAATATCTGAACCACCTGCGGACGTTGGGTCGGAAGAACAAGGCTTACAAGACCTATATCGGTCAGGGCTACTACAACTGCATCACGCCGGCCGTCATCCAACGCAACATCTTGGAAAATCCGGGTTGGTACACGTCCTATACGCCGTATCAGGCCGAGATTTCGCAGGGCCGTTTGGAAGCCTTGATGGTGTTCCAGACGATGATTGCCGATTTGACGGGGATGCCGTTGACCAACGCTTCGCTCTTGGACGAGGCGACGGCGGCCGCGGAAGCCATGATGATGTTCTACAACGCGCGCAGCCGCGAACAGCAGAAGGCCGACGCGCGCACGTTCTTCGTTTCCGAACGCCTTTACCCGCAGACGATAGACGTTATCAAGACGCGGGCCGAATGGCTGGGCATCAAGCTGACCATCGGCAAGGAAGAGGAGCTGGCCTTTACGCCCGACATCTACGGCGCCATCGTACAGCATATCGACCGTCGCGGTGAGGCGCGCGATTATGAAGCCTTCATCGCCAAGGCGCACGAAAACAACTGCCTCGTGGCCGTCGCCACCGACTTGCTCGCGCTGACGATGTTGAAGGAACCGGGCGTATGGGGCGCCGACTGCGTGTTGGGCAGCAACCAGCGTTTCGGTCTGCCGATGGGCTTCGGCGGGCCGTCGGCCGCTTTCTTCGCCACGAAGGACGACTTCAAGCGTCAGATTCCGGGCCGTATCATCGGGCTTACCGTTGACGCGCAGGGCAACAAGGCCTTCCGTTTGGCCTTGCAGACGCGCGAACAGCATATCAAACGCGACAAGGCCACGTCCAACATCTGCACGGCGCAGGCCTTGATGGCCACGATGTCGGCCATGTATGCGGTATGGCACGGCCCTTGCGGCCTGAAAGCCATTGCGCAGGACGTACACCGGTTGGCGGCCCATGTGGCCGTGGGCGCGGCGGCGCTCGGCTATACGCAGGAAAACAAGGCGTATTTCGACACGCTTTACCTCGCGTTGCCGGCCGGCGTGGCGATGGACGGCTTGCGTAAGGCGGCCCTGGCGGCTGAAATCAACTTCCACTATGCCGATGCCAACCATATCGGCATCAGTGTGGACGAAACGACGGCCCTGGCCGATGTGGAAGCGATTCTGAACGTGCTGGCCACGGCGGCCGGCAAGACGGCCGGTTCGGTAAAGGCCGAGGCCTCCGCGCAGGAAGCGCAGCGCGCCATCCCCGCCGCCATGCAGCGTCAGAGCGCGTATCTGCAACACCCGGTATTTCACCGCTATCATTCCGAAACGGACATGATGCGTTATCTGAAGAAACTGGAAGAAAAAGACCTTTCGCTCAACCGCGCCATGATTCCGCTCGGCTCCTGCACGATGAAGCTGAACGCCGCGGCCGAGATGATGTGCCTCAGTATGCCTGAGTTCGCCGGCCTGCACCCGTTCGTGCCCGCCGACCAGGCCGCCGGTACGTTGGAAATGATTCGCAATTTGGAAAAAGACCTCTGCGAAATCACGGGCTTCGCGCGTCTGTCGTTCCAGCCGAACTCCGGTGCGGCGGGCGAATACGCCGGTCTGTCGGTTATCCGCACCTATCAAAAGGCCAATGGCGAAGGTCACCGCAACATCTGCTTGATTCCGGCTTCGGCCCACGGCACCAACCCCGCTTCGGCGGCTATGGCCGGCCTCAAGGTGGTGGTCGTCAAATCGACGGAAGAGGGCGAGATTGACGTGGAAGACCTCAAGGCCAAGGTGGCGGAACACGGTCAGAACGTGGCCTGCCTCATGGTCACCTATCCGTCCACGCACGGCGTGTTCGAGGAAGCGATTTTAGACATCATCAAGATCGTTCACAGCTGCGGTGCGCAGGTATATATGGACGGCGCGAACATGAACGCCCAGGTGGGTTTGACCTCGCCGGGCACGATGGGTGCCGACGTATGCCACTTGAACCTGCACAAGACGTTCGCGATGCCCCACGGCGGTGGCGGCCCCGGCGTCGGCCCGATCGGTGTGGCCAAGCACCTGGCGCCCTATCTGCCGTCGCATACGGTGGTCAACGTGTTGGACGGCGAGCCCAAGCGCGGTGCGGTGGCGGCTTCGCCCTACGGCAGCGCGTTCATCCTGCCCATTACCTACGGCTATGTCCGTATGTTGGGCGGCGAAGGCTTGAAAGCGGCTACGGAATACGCTATCTTGAACGCCAACTATCTGAAAGCGCGTCTTAAAGACCACTATAAGATTTTCTATGTCGGCAAGCAGGGGATGTGCGCGCACGAAATGATTCTGGACTGCAACGCGTTCAGCATGAGTGCCGACGTACAGGTGGGCGACATCGCCAAGCGTCTGATGGACTACGGCTTCCATGCGCCTACCGTCGCGTTCCCGGTACACGGCACGTTGATGGTGGAACCCACCGAGAGCGAACCTTTGGCCGAACTGGATCGGCTTGTGGACGCTTTCGTGGCCATCCGCAAGGAAATCGCCGACATCGAGAGCGGCAAGGCCGACAAGGCGAACAACCTGATTAAGAACGCGCCGCATACGGTGTATGTGGTGTCCGCCGACACTTGGGACCGTCCTTACACGCGTAAGGAAGCCGCGTTCCCGCTCCCGCACGAAGACAAGTATTGGCCTTCCTGCGGCAAGGTGGACGATGCGTTCGGCGACCGTAACCTGTGCTGCACGCTTAAAGCCGAATAAGCCATGAAGCGTTTGTTGAAAGTCTTGATGATCGGCTGCGCCCTGATAGGCGTGGCCGGTCTTACTTCCTGCAGCTACGAGGAGACGACCCGGTTTAACTATACGGTGGAAGGCCTCACGATGATGGCCGTGCCTTCGCCCTCTGCGCCCGACGCGACCGAAGCCAAGGCGGAGGCGACGTTCATGGATTTTATGAACGGGTTGCATATGTTAGTGCCGATGACGTTCACCAACGAGGCCGGCACGCACTCGGGGGCGCGGGAACTGAACGACGAGGAAGCCGCGATTGTGTTTTGGGACCGTTGGCGGCTGTACAATTTCGAATTGCCGGAATTGCGCGGCAGCTACCGCGAAGCCGGCTATGAGGCGGTCCGTGCGGAGTTCTGCTATGCGCTCACGCGCGACGACGGCGCGGTGCTGCTGTGGGAAAGAGCCTA
>CAMXAS010000067.1 GCA_947179195.1 uncultured Bacteroidales bacterium | reverse complement strand
GAAAAGAGCCGCCAGAACGTCAACGACTATCTGTCGGCGCGGCTGTTGCACACGTTCCATATCAATACGAAATGGGAACTCGTGAGCGGGCTCGAATACAACCATGAGTCCAACTACGCGATCAAGACGCTGGGCACGACGCCCACGCGCAAGTCGGTGGACGATTTCAACGCCTTTACGCAGGCCACCTACAAGGTCATCAAGGATTTGGAACTGGAAGCGGGCGCGCGCTACACGTACAACACGCAGTTCGGTTCGGCCTTCACGCCCAAGTTCTCGTTGATGTACGAGGTGGTCGGGCTCAAGTTCCGGGCGGGCGTCGGCACCTCGTTCCGCGCGCCGAGCATCAAGGAACTCTATTACGATTTCGACCACCAGGGGATGTTTTGGGTCTACGGCAATCCCGACTTGAAAGCCGAACACGGGCTTTACGCCTCGTTCTCGGTCGAATACACCTACGGCCCGTTCAATGTGTCGGCCTCCACGTATTACAACCGCATCAATCAGAAAATCACGCAATACGAAGTGTTTGAAAACGGCCGCAACGACCGCTACTACCGCAATGTGAGCAGCGCGTCGCTGGAGGGCTTCGATTTCCAATTCACCTACGTGCTGTTGCGGCAGTTGGTGTTCAAGGGCAGTTACAGTTTCTGCGACGCCGTGGATAATTCGACGGGCTTGCAGTTGGAAGACAACGTGCGCCATAGCGGTACGGCCTCCGTCACGTGGAACGGCAAAATCCTCAAAAGCCCGTTCTCGCTGCAGATGGCGGGCCGCTTCCATTCGCCCAAGCTGTATCAGGAAATGGTGACCGATGCCGAAACGGGCGAACAGACCGTGACCTACGACCAGTCCAAGCCTTACGCCATCTTCAAGGTCGTGCTCGTCAAGCCGTTCCGCATCAAGACCCATACCATCGAGGTAACGTTTAAATGCGACAACCTGTTCAATTTCAAGGACGCTTCGTTCGTGAACCCGGGCCGAACCTATTTGGTGGGCTTGCGTTACGCGTTCAAATAAACGGAATATATATATATTATAAACCATAAGTGATATGAAACGACAACTGAAATTACTGGCCGCCCTGATGCTGACGGGCGTACTGAGCATGGCCACCTCTTGCGACAACAACAAGAAGCCGGAGGCGGAAAACCCGGAAGACGCGCAGGAATTGGCTGTGTCCGCGACGGACGACCTTTGGCATTATTTCTCGTTCACGACGGGCGCGGAAGTGGGCAAGGGCGCGGAAGATGCGACCGACAACGCCGCTTGGTTCGCGCGCAAGGACTGGGACATCGCGTTCAAAAAATCCGCCATCCGCACCAATAGCGGTGCCGCCACGACCGTAGGTGCGCAGGGTGGTGTATATACATTTGCGGAAGATGTGACGTTCGCCAATGCCAATCTGCCGAATGGCGCGGTCTTTGTGGCCGACAAAGTGGTGAAAGAAGAGGCGATGGGACACGACGGCTTTGTGGAAACCGTCAAGTCGGAAGCCACGGTCATCCTGTTTAAGAAAAACGCCGCGGGCGAAACGATTATGCCGCCCGTCTATCAGAAGGCGCCGGTTTACGCGTTCCGTACGGCCGACGGCTTGGGCATCTACAAGGTGGAGTTCACGCAGTACAAGGATGCGGAGGGCGTGAGCGGCAAGATTCTGTTCAACGTGCTAAAGATGAACTAAAAGTTTTCCATCAGAGATGAAGCGCAAGGCGATATACTACGGTTTGGGCGTATGTGTGATCGCGTTATTAGGGTTGTGCGGTCTGTATATGCGCTATGGGGCGAAGACGAAGGTGGCGACGCTGAATTTCCCGGATTTTACCGTGGAGAAGATGCGTCGCGCCAACGACAACGCTTTCGTGAAAATAGAGCCGGTGGATTTGGAACGGGTGGAAAAAATCCGCCGTTACGACATGGTGTTGGTGCGGGTGCACGGGGTCGGGCTCGATGCGCGGCAATTGGACGCCATCCGCTCGGCCATCGCCAAGGGGGTGCCGGTATTTTCGACCGACACCGCGAATGCGGAAATCAATTCGCTCGACAGTGCCCGACTGGCGTATGTCGCCGCTTTGATGGACAACGGCTCGGTAAGGAATTACCGCAGCCTGTTCAATTATATCCGCCGCGAAATAGACGGCAAACGCTGGTTCAACGGCGCCTACGAAGACGTGGTGCCGGTGCCGGCCGACTATTTCTTCCATTTGGGCGAGGACGAGTTTTTCGCCACCTACGCCGACTATCAGGCGTTTTACGAGAACAAGGGCCTGTATAAACCGGACGCGCCGCGCGTGGTGCTGCTTTCGGGCAATATCAATATGCAGAACTCCAACGAGGAGCATATGGCGGCCCTGGTGCGTTCGTTAGAGGAAAAAGGCCTGAACGTCTATCCGATATTTTCGTTCGGGGAAAAGAAATTGGAGCTGATTTCGGCCGTCAAGCCCGATATCATCATCAACCGGCCGCACGGACGGCTGCTGATGGGCGGGGCCCAACGCGGCACGGATTCGCTATCGGCCTGGGGCGCGCCGATGCTGGCGCCGCTGACGGTCAGCGAACTGTATGAAGACTGGATGGCCAACCGCCAGGGATTGAGCGGTGGCAGCGGCAGCGCGATGAGCGTCGTGTTGCCGGAACTGGACGGGGCGGTGGCGCCCTATGCCGTGGCGGCGGAGTTCGAACGCAACGGCATGAAGATTTTTGACGCCATCCCCGGCCATACGGAGAAATTCTGCCGATTGGTGCGGCATTACGCCGACCTGCGGCAAAAAAGCAATGCGGAAAAGAAAATCGCCATCTATTACTATAAAGGCGTGGGCAAAGGGGCCGTCAACGCTTCCGGACTGGAAGGCGTGCCCTCTTTGTTCAATACGTTGAAACTTTTAAAGGAAAATGGTTATGACGTCAGCGGGCTGCCGGCCGATGCCGCCGGACTGGAACGGCGTATCGCCGAGAGCGGTGTCGTGCTGGGCCCGTATGCCGAGGGCGCGTATGACCGTTTCTTAAAGACGGGCCATCCGGCTGAGGTGAGCGAAGCGGATTTCGCGCAGTGGATGCAGGCGGAATGTCCGGCGGCTTTGGCCGATTCGTTGCGGGCGCGCTACGGCGCGTTTCCCGGCGACTATATGGGCGTGGAACGGGCGGACGGCGGCAAGGCCGTGGCCGTGGCGCGCCTGCAATTCGGCAACGTCGTGATTCTGCCGCAGCCTATGGCGTCGGCGGGCACGGACGTGGACAAGATCGTACATGGCGGCGGTTCGGTGCCGGCCTATCCGTATGTGGCCTCCTACCTTTGGACACGCAAGGCCTTCGGGGCCGACGCCATCCTGCATTTCGGCACGCACGGCAGTTTGGAGTTCATTCCGGGCAAGCAGCTGGCGCTGTCGGATGCCGACTGGACGGATGCCTTGATCGGCGACGTGCCGCATTTCTATATCTATACGGTCAGCAATATCGGCGAGGGCATTATCGCCAAGCGACGCAGCTACGCCACGTTGCTCTCGCACCTGACGGCGCCGTTCATGCCGAGCGGCCTCAATCCGGAACTGCACCGGCTGCGCGATGAGGTGCACCGGCTGGAGAACGTGCCGGAGGGCGACTTGCGCCGGCACTATATGGAAAGCATCACGGCCTTGGCCGCGCATAGCGGCGTGCTGTCGGCCCTGTCCATCGATACGGGGCGCGTGCTGACGGACGATGAGGTGGAACGCGTGCACCATTATGTAGAGGAAATCGAGAACGCCAAGGTAGGGGACGGTTTGTATATATTAGGACGGCCCTATACGGCGGAACAAGTCGATAATACGGCGCGCCTGATGGCCATAGACGCCGTATGTTACGGGCTCGCGGCCGTGGATGCGGCGCACGGGCGCATTACGGAAGAACAGGCCGGCGAGGCCGTGTTCGTGAACCACCGTTACGGGGAGGCCGGCGCGCGGCTGCTCAAACGGCTGTTTGCGGGCGAAAGCCCCGAGGCGGTGTTGCGCGGCGTATTGCCGGAAGAAGAGATGGGGGCGGAGGCGGCCGCGGGCCTGCAGTCGGCCTTACGCATGGCCGCCCGTCTTAAGAACGACTTACAGCAGAGTACGCGTGCGGAACAGCAGGCGCTCTTGACGGCGCTATCCGGCCGCTATGTCGAGGCCGGCTCGGCCGGCGACCCCGTGCTCAACCCGGCGGCCGTGCCCACGGGCAAGAACTTCTATTCCGTCAACCCCGAGACCACGCCCACGGCGCAGGCCTGGCAGGTGGGCAAACGCCTGGCCGACGAACTGTTGGCCGCCGAAAAGGAACGGTTGGGCCGCTATCCGGAAAAGGTCAGCTTTACGCTTTGGGCCACCGACTTCGTCTCGACCGAAGGGGCGATGGTGGCGCAGATCTTCCACCTGTTGGGGGTAGAACCCTTGCGCGACGGCTTCGGCAACATCCGTTCGCTGCGCTTGGTGCCGGCCGGGGAGTTGGGCCGTCCGCGCGTGGATGTCGTCGTGCAGACGTCGGGTCAGCTCCGCGACATCGCGGCCTCCCGTCTGGCCTTGATTCATAAAGCCATCGCGATGGCCGCCGAGGCCGAGGACGGTGGCGACAACTTCGTCAAGAGCGGCCGCCAGCAGGCCGAACGCTACCTGTTGGAAAAGGGCTATTCGCCAGCCGAGGCGCGCCAATACGCGGGCGAGCGGATTTTCGGCGGCGTGAACGGCAACTACGGCACCTCCATCATGGGCATGGTGGAAAAGGGCGACAGCTGGGATTCGGTCAGTGAAATCGCCGAACGCTATATCGCCAACATGAGCGGCCTCTATTCGGCCGACGGCGGCGAGGGGTGGGGCGAGACGCGCGAAAACGTGTTCGAAGCCGCGCTCCTCAACACCGAGACGGTCGTACAGCCGCGCGCGAGCAATACCTGGGGGCCGTTGAGCCTCGACCACGTCTATGAATTCATGGGCGGGCTGTCGGCGGCCGTGACGCAGGTGACGGGACACGAACCCTCCGCCTATTTCAGCGACTTCCGCAACCGCGACCGCGCCAAGGTGCAGGAACTCAAAGAAGCCATCGGCGTGGAGAGCGGCTCCACGGTGCTGAATCCGAAATACATCGCGCATATGTTGCAGGGCGAGGCCAGCGCGCTTTCGACCTTTGCCGAAACGGTGCGCAACACCTACGGTTGGAACGCGATGCGGGCTTCGGCCATCGACAACCGGCTGTGGGACGAATACTACGACATCTATGTGGAAGACCGCTACGGCTTGGGCGTGGAACAGAAATTCAGCGACAAGAACCCCTATGCGTTGCAGGAGGTGACGGCCGTGATGATGGAAAGCGCGCGCAAGGGGCTTTGGCAGGCTGACGAAAGCCAGCTGAAGCGTGTGGCGGAACTGCACGGCAAGTTGGTGACCGAACACGAGGCGGCTTGCAGCGGCTTTGTGTGCGACAACGCGGCCTTGAAGCAGTTTATCGCTTCCAAGTTGGACGCGCCCGAACGCTATGAAGCCAAAATTGACGAGGCCTTGCGGCCGTCCATCGACCACTTCGACAAAGACGGCGCGCAGGTGCTGGAAAAAGAGGAAGCCGCGACGCCAGAGCACAAGGCGGCCCGGCCGGACGCGCGGCAGCGGGCTACGTGGCAAAGTCTGGCGGTGGCCGTGGCCGTCATCGCGCTCGTGTTGGGCGTATGGATTTGGCGCCGCTGTTCGGCCACGCGTAAGAAATAGGGAAGTCATGGAAACGTTAACGCAAATCATCTTTGTATTAGCCATAGTACAGTATAGTCTGCAAGCCGCCCTGTCGGGCCGGCTGCTCAAACGGTCGGTTTACGCCTTAGCGGCGGCTCTGTGGGCTATGGGGATTTATCCGTGGGTAATCCGTATGCCGATGACGTATCTGGGCGCACATCTCGCCCTGCCGCAGTGGGTGGGCGACGCGGCGCTGATCGTTACGGTGGAGGCCATCGCCGCCATCCTGCTCCAGTTGGGGGCGTCGGGCGATAAGCCGACCAAGGCGCGGCGCGTTTGCCGTTTCTTCAATGCGTTGCCGGGGCCGGTGTTTTTCTGTGCCGTCGGCTATTTTGAATCGCGCTATTTCGGCTTGCGGGCCGGCGGGCACAGCTTTCTGCTGACCGCCGTCGAATTCGCCTTGCTGACGGGCGTTGGCGTCTTGGGCTTGGGCAGTCTGCTGCAAGTGGCCGTGCGCGAAAACGTCTATAAGCGGGAGTTGCGCATCCTGCTTTATATGTTTATCCTCGGGGCGGGCCTCCTGGCCTATGCCGCCCTGTTCCCGATGCCGGTCTCCGCGCCGCGCGCCCCCATGGCCTGGGATGCGTTGGCGGCCCTGTTGGCCGGTGCGGGGCTTCTGTTCGCGTGCGGCCGCTACGCCGCCGTGTTCGCGCCCCTGAAACGTTTATTCGTCAAACATTAGCCTTATCGATATGAATCAGATTACCGCCTTACTGTATTGGATTTCGACCGGCTTGTTGGTGCCGGTCATCGTGTTCCTGCTGTATTTCTTCGTGAACGCGCTGTGGATG
>CAMXAS010000066.1 GCA_947179195.1 uncultured Bacteroidales bacterium | reverse complement strand
AGGAATATATACATAATCGCGGAACCACGTGGAGAGCGTGATATGCCAACGGTGCCAAAAGTCGGTAAACGAGTCGGCCTTGTAGGGCGAGCGGAAGTTAACCGGCAACGTGAAGCCCAGGCAGGCGGCCAAGCCGATGGCGATGTCGGTGTAGCCGGAAAAGTCGCAGTAAATCTGTAGCGTGTAGCCGTAGGTCGCCATCCAGTGTTCAAAGCCCGTATAGAGCGTCGCGTTCTCGAACACCGGGTTCACCCATTGGGCAATCCAGTCGGCGATGGCGATTTTCTTGACCAAGCCGCAGAGTATCATGAACAGCGCGAGGGAGAACTCCTTGGTCGAGAGTTGGTAATGCCGTTGCAACTGCGGCAGGAACGCGTCGGCACGCACGATAGGCCCCGCCACCAGTTGCGGGAAGAAACTCAGGTACAGCGCAAAGTCGAACAGGTTTCGGCAATAGGGAATCTTGCGCCGGTACAAGTCCACGAGATAACTCAAGGCTTGGAACGTAAAGAACGAGATGCCGACGGGCAAGACGAGCGTGTTGAGGAACGGCAGGTCGCCGAACAAGCCTTCGTCCGTCCCCGGCCAGGCCGGAATCCAGGTATATACGAGGTGGTTCAGAAAATCGGCATACTTGAAGTAGGAGAGCAACGACAGGTTGAGGATGATGCCGATAATGAGGAAAAACTTGGCAATCGCGGGCTCCTGTTCCCGCCGGCTTTTGTCGATGAGCCAACCGCAGCCGTAGTTCAGGAAAATGGACGCCAACAGCATGAACACCGCCGCGCCGGCCGTCTCGAAATAGAAGAACAGGCTGCACAGCAGCAGAAAGCGGTTACGGGCCGTGCGGTAGCGGTACAGCAGGCTGAAGCCGGCCAATACCACGGCCATGAACCACCAGAACGACAGGCTCGTGAACAAGAAATCAGGGTTTCCGGCTATCATAGGCTTTCTCCTGTGCTTTTACGAACCGATAGTAATCGGTGATGAACGATTTGTATAACATCTTGCCCACCATGTCGGCGCCGGCGTCCGAGAAGTGGATGTGGTCGGACGAAATCCATTCCGGATGGTCTTTCGTCAAGGCCCACAAGTCCCAAAAGACGCAACCCGTGGCCAAGGCCACCTCGCGCTGTATGTCATATACCACGCGCAGGGCGGCGCGGCGGTCGTATTCGGTTTCCATGTCGCGGCGCGCATCCACGGGACGGGGCGGGATGCTGACGATGCAGACCGGCATCGTGGGGGCGACGGTGTGCAGATAGGTGATTTCCTGCAATAGCGCGCGGCGGTAGTAGGCCAACTCGGCCTGGCGGAGGCTGTCGGTCTTGGCGGGCACGGCGTTATAGGGGATGAGGTTGGCGCCGAACTGGTAGATGATGAACTTGACGTCGGACAAGCGGTAGCTTTCGCTCAGGAACGCGCGTTGCTGCGGGCTGAAGATATAGCCCGAGTTGCCGCGGTAGGGCAGGTTATCGACGCAGATACCCGTGCTGTCGTTGAAGCTGACGGCATAGAGGTTGTGGTTGCGGCTCAGGCGCATCCGCAGGTCGCGGCTCTTTTCGTATTCCTCGCGCGCGAAGCGGAAGCGTTTGAGGCCGAAGCCCGTCTTTTCGGTCGGTATCGTGTCGGCCGATACCCGGGCCGCCGCGCCGTCTTCGGTGCGGGCGTCCACGGTCCAGCTCAGGTTCCTGGCCGGCACATCCTCATGCACGAACACATCCACGAACGCGCCGCCTTCCGGCTTGTTCCAGTCCAAGCGGAAATGCCCGTAGTCGGCCGTGCGCAACAGCGGCTGTATGAACCAAATGGCGGGGGGCATCAGGTAGCCGCCGCTGAGCCCGTAGTTGCCGCGCCGTTTCTCCTGCACCATGCTCACCTCCACCCATTCCTTGCTTTTCTGCATCCGCAGGCCGTGCGCCTGCACGTTTTGGTTGAGCGATACCAGGCCGCGGCCCGCGCCGCCGAACGCCCGCTGCATATAAGAGCGGAAACTGCCGCTGATGCGGTCGTTCTCGATTTGGGAGTCGCCGTAATGCAGGATGCGGATAAGGGGTTCGGGTTCGTCGTCCCATTCGTTCGTAAAGTCCATGAGCGCGGCCGCGAAACGGTCGGGGTCTTCGCGGTAACGCAACAGCGTGTAGAGCGGCGCGAGCGGATGTTCGCTCAGCGCGGTGTCGTATTCAAACGGCCGGAACGGCACGGTGGAGAGTTCGGCGCGGAAGAACAGGGCCGTATCGAACAAGAAGAAACGGCGTTCCACGGCATCGAGGGAGTCCAGCACGAACTGTTCCCGTTCCGCCCGTTCCCGCGCGATGCGTTGCGCCTCCGCAACGGCCATTTCCCGTTGTCGGAAGTTGTAGGCGAGTGCCGAGCAAATCAGCAACAGAACCAACAGAAACAGAAAACTTTTGTAGGGTTTCATGCCGTGTCTAAGTGGTGGATGCCGTCGTCAAAAAAACTAATGGACCGGGATAATCAGGATTTGGTTCGGATAAATCAAGTTACCGTTTCGCGCCAGATTGTTCCGATTGATGATTTCCTTGATGGTCGAGCCGGGATGCTTGCGCCAGATGTCATACAGCGTGTCACCCTTCCGCACCTTGTATTCCACTTCGCGTCCCTTGGCGGAGGCTTGTTCGGCCGCCTGTTGCGCCTTGGCCTGGTTCATTTGGGGCTCTTGTTGGGGTTGCGGCGTCGGTTGCGGTGCCGTTTGAGGCTGCGCTTGCGGCTTGGGCGTCGCGGCGACGGGTGCCGGTTGGCTGTTCTGAGCCACCGTGGCGGTTGCGGTCGTCGGGACGGTCGCCGTGGCGGTATCGGTGGCCTGCGGCCGGCGCGTCACCGTCGTCGTATGCAGGTCGGCGGGCAGGTGCATCGCCTGGATGGCGCTGTCCAAAACCGTGTCGATGGGTGGCGGCAGCGTGGCGGCCGTATAGCTCAGACGCGGTGCCTTCTCGCGCATCGTATGGATATGGAGCAACTGGTTGGGGTAGATGACCGTGCTGCGGAGTTTGTTCCAGCTCATGAGGTCGTCCACCTTGACGCTATAGCGTTTGGCAATCGAGGAGAGCGTCTCGCCGCGGCGCACGCGGTGCGAGATGATGACTTCCTCCCAAATCGGGTAGTAGTCTTTCCAAGTGGTGTCGGACAGAATGGCGTCCTTGTTCTCGATGAAGTCGCCTATCATCGAGGCCGGCAACCGCAGGCTGAATGCGCCGCCCTCGTGCGGGATGACGTTGATTTTGTACTGCGGGTTGAGGTCTTTGAGAATCTGAAGCGGCATATGCAGGCCGTCCGCTACCTGCCGCAAATCCAAATCGTGCGCGAAAAAGAGCGTGTCGGTCAGGATGGGCGTGTAGTGCCGCGGCGGGCATTGGCCGTGTTCCTCATGGTAGTTGATGGCGTAGGCGGCCGCGATGAAGGCCGGTACGTAGCCGCGGGTCTCGCGCGGCAGATACGGGTAGATCGTCCAAAAGTCGGTCTGTCCCTTGGCGCGGCGGATGGCCTTGTTCACGTTGCCGGGGCCGCAGTTGTAGGCCGCGATGGCCAGCGTCCAGTCGTTGAAGCAGTTGTGGAGCTCCTTGAGGTAGAGCGCGGCCGCCATGCTCGCCTTGATGGGGTCGAGCCGTTCGTCCACCTTCGTGTTGATTTTCAAATGGCACATACGGCCCGTTTGGTACATGAACTGCCAAATGCCCGCCGCCCCCGCCGGCGACACCGCACGCGGGTTGAGCGCCGATTCGATGACGGCCATGTATTTCAGTTCTTCGGGCAGACCCTCCCGGCGCAACGCCTCCTCGAAGATGGGGAAGTAGTATTGCGACAGGGCGAGCATGACGTGCAACTGCTTGCGCTTCTTAATGGTATATACTTCGATAAAGGCCTTCACGCGCTCGTTGTAGGCCATCTGAATTGTCTGTTGCGCGTTCAGAACCGCGATGCGTTCGCGATAGACGGAGTCGGGATTCGTGTATTCCTCCGCGGGCGGCAACTCGGCCTCGTTGTAATAAATCAGCGCGTCGATGTTGCGGGCGTTGCCGTCGAAGAAACGCAGGTAACGGGAGATATAAATCTCGTCCAGCAGGCGGCGTTCGATGCTGTCCCGGATTTGTTTCTTTTCCTCGGGCGTCAGCGTGGCGGCCATATCGGCGAAATCGACATGGGCTACCGTGAAGTCCGAAAAGACGGGCTTGCTCTTGTCAACTCTCGAACGGGTATTGAAAGCCGATTCCCGAAGCCGGTCGGGATCCGGCGAAGCGAACGCGAAATGGACGGGGAGCACGACGGACAGCAGTCCGAGGATACTTCCCAAAACACGTTTTCTCGTCACTTGTAAGTTCATATAAAAAAGTCTAATTTTACACACTCCGTAAGGCCGTGCGTTTCCATACGGGCGCGCCTGCGCGGGCGTTTATACATTACGTGTGTGCCTGAAAAGGCGCAAATATACACAAAAATATACACAAAACCAAATAGTAATGCGCAGATTGCATACCTGGGGCGACTTGAACCCCTATTTACCGCTTGCCGAACGGTCGGCCGCGCGGGCGTCGGAAACCCTGCCGTTCGACGTGGCCGTGACGGAAGCCGACGACGTGGCCGCGCTGTATCGGCCACGCGACCGCTTCGCCCACAAGGGCGATTTCGGCCACGGATTGTTGGCGGCGGGATCGCGGGGTAAGGCGGGGGCGGCGGTGCTGGCGGCGCGCGCCGCCTTGCGCAGCGGCCTCGGTCTGCTGACGGTGGCCACCACGCCCGACAACCGGGTTATCTTGCAGACGGCGGTACCCGAAGCCATGGTGGCGGACGGGCCGCTGCCGCAACGGCCCTTTGCGGATTATGCCGCCGTGGGCGTCGGGCCGGGTTTCGGCTTGGACGAAGCCGCCGCGCTCCGGTTGGACGACCTGCTGCAAAGGGCCGGCACCGCCGCCCGCCCCGTGGTCCTGGACGCCGACGCGCTGACGCTTTTGGCCCTGTACCCCATCCTGACGAAACGTCTGCCCGTGTTGGCAGGCTGCGTCTGCACGCCGCATTACGGCGAACTGCGCCGTCTGGTCGGCCCGTGGCGGACGGCGGCCGAACGGATTCGGAAACAACAGGCGTTTTCCGACCGTTATGGCACGGTCGTTGTAGGGAAGGGGGCGTACACGTTGATAACCGTCCCGACCACGCTGGCTACGGCCGGCGTCACGCCCACGGCCTGGTTGAACACCACCGGCAACGCGGGCATGGCCACCGCCGGGAGCGGCGACGTGCTGACCGGCCTCATCCTGGGCTTGCTGACGCAGGGTTATACACCGGCGCAAACGGCTAAGGCGGGCGTATATCTGCACGGATTAGCCGGCGACAGGGCGGCCGCCGGCATCGGCGAGGCTCCGTTGGTGGCCGGCGACCTCGTGGCGGCCTTGCCCGCCGCATTCAAGGCCTGGGCCGCCAAAACCCTTTGAAAAACAAAAGCGATATGAATTATAACGCCTTAAAGACTAAGATTTTCCGCACATTTGGCATCCTTGCGGCGCTGAGCGTCCTGCTGACCGCCGCGCCCCTTGCGGCGCAACCCGTTTCGCCTCAGGCGCCCGCCACGGCGGGAGGCGAACGCAACGCGCCGGCGCAGGTGGAGCAGAAAATGCACCAACTCTTGCAGATGATACGGTTCGCCTACGTTGACGACATCGATATGCAACCCATCGTCGAGAAGGGCATCGAAGAGATGCTGAAGGAACTGGACCCGCATTCGGCCTATATCACGGCCAAGGATGTGGCCAAGGCCAACGAACCCTTGGTCGGCAATTTCGACGGCATCGGCGTCTCGTTCCAAATCCTTAAAGACACGATTGTCATCGTGGAGGTCATCGCAGGCGGGCCCGCCGAGAAATTGGGCATACAGTCGGGCGACCGCATCGTGCGCATCGATACGCTTCAGGCCGTGGGCGACAGCGCCACGAACGATTTTGTATTCCGCCGCCTGCGCGGCCCCAAGGGCACGACGGTCTCGGTCGGCATCCGGCGTCGGGGCATCGACCGCGAGCTGGAATACAAAATCGTGCGGGATAAAATCCCGCTCCACAGCGTGGACGCCGCCTTTATGGTGGACGAAAAGACGGGCTATATCCTGTTGAGCCGTTTCGCGCGCTCCACGCCCGACGAAATCCATTCGGCCCTGAACACGCTGCTGGCGGAGGGCATGACGCAGCTGATTTTGGACCTGCGCGGCAACACCGGCGGCTACCTCGATGTGGCCGTGGCGCTCGCGGACGAGTTCCTTCCCGGCGGCCGCATCGTTACCTACATAGAGGGCAAGGCGCAGCCGCGTTACGAATTCAAGACCACCGACCGCGGGCTGTTCGAAAACGGCGACATGGTCGTACTCATCGACGAGGGCTCGGCTTCGGCCAGCGAGATTGTCAGCGGCGCGTTGCAGGACTGGGACCGCGCTTTGCTCGTCGGCCGCCGCTCTTTCGGCAAGGGTTTGGTACAAAGGCCGTTCGACCTGCCAGACCAGGCGCAGGTGCGGCTCACGACCTCCCGCTACTATACGCCCAGCGGCCG
>CAMXAS010000065.1 GCA_947179195.1 uncultured Bacteroidales bacterium | reverse complement strand
GCGACCTTTAAAATAAAGATGCTATGACAAACTATCTCAATTATGCGTCTGTAACCAAAAAAGTTACTTTGGCGATTATAGGCGGCTTCCTGATGATTTTCCTGCTGCTGCACGCGGGCATCAACCTGTGTATGTTGCGCAACGACGGCGGCGAGTGGTTCAGGGCCGCGGCCCATTTCATGGGCACGAACGTAATTATAAAGGTGTTCGAATACATCCTGTTCGCGGCCTTTATCCTGCACATCCTGTTGGCCATCGTGTTGCAGTGTCAGAACTGGCGCGCCCGCGGGCCGGTCGGCTACAAGGTGCCCAACAAATCGGCCACGCGCCCGGGTTCCAAATTTATGATTTACACGGGCTTGCTCGTGCTCATTTTCTTGGGCATCCACATGATGAACTTCTATTTCGTCAAGAAAGGCATCGTGGAAGGCCGTTACCTCGTCGAACTCAAGGACGTGGATAAAATCGACCAGGCCGTTTTGGAACAGAACCAAATGCAAATCGTGGCCTTGTTCCAGGATACGGAAGCCAACCCGGCCAACGCTTACGGCATCAAACCGGTGGCCGACAACCTGACCAAAGACCAGTTGGCCCTGTTCGGCGAAAACTTCACGGCCTACGAACCCGACTTTTACAATATGGCCATCGAGCTGTTCTCCAACACGGCCTATGCGCTGATTTACCTCGTGCTGATCATCGCCTTGTGCATCCACCTGCGCCATGCGTTCGGCTCGGCCTTCCAGACGTTGGGTTGGAACCATCCCAAATACACGCCGTTCATCGAGGGCTTCGGTTTGTTCTACGCCATCCTGATAGGCGTGATGTTCGGCATCATCCCGGTATGGTTTCTCATATTTTAATTGTTAACGCGTAAAAAGAAAAGATATGGATACGCTTAATTCAAAAGTGCCGGCCGGTCCCGTTGCGGAGAAATGGACGCGGTACAAATCGGAACAGCATTTGGTGAATCCGGCCAACAAACGCAAGTTGGACGTCATCGTCGTGGGCACCGGTCTGGCCGGGGCTTCGGCGGCGGCCAGCCTGGGCGCCTTGGGATTCAATGTCAAGATATTCTGCATCTCTGATTCGCCGCGCCGCGCGCACTCCATCGCGGCCCAGGGCGGTATCAATGCGGCCAAGAATTACCAAAACGACGGCGACAGCGTTTACCGTCTGTTTTACGATACGGTCAAGGGCGGCGACTACCGCGCCCGCGAGGCCAACGTTTACCGTTTGGCTGAGGTCAGCAACGCCATTATCGACCAGTGCGTGGCGCAGGGCGTGCCTTTCGCGCGCGACTACGCCGGCTACCTCGACAACCGTTCGTTCGGCGGCGCGCAGGTATCGCGTACGTTCTACGCCCGCGGCCAGACCGGCCAGCAGTTGCTCATCGGGGCCTACGGTGCGTTGAGCAACGAAATCCACAAGGGCAGCGTCAAGCTCTACGCCCGTCGCGAGATGATGGACATCGTGGTCAAGGACGGTCACGCCTGCGGTATCGTTTGCCGCAACCTGACCGACGGTTCGATAGAACGTTATTCGGCCCACGCCGTATTGCTCTGTACGGGCGGCTACGGTAACGTCTATTTCCTGTCCACCAACGCCATGAACTCCAACGGTAGCGCGGCCTGGAAAGCCTATAAAAAAGGCGCCTGCTTCGCCAACCCGTGTTTCACGCAGATTCACCCGACCTGTATCCCGGTACACGGCGACTATCAGTCCAAGCTGACGTTGATGAGCGAGAGTCTGCGTAACGACGGCCGTATTTGGGTTCCCAAGAAAATCGAAGACGCGGAAGCGATTCGCGCGGGCCGTCTCAAACCGACCGACATCGCCGAAGAAGACCGCGACTACTATCTCGAACGCCGTTACCCGGCCTTCGGTAACCTGGTGCCGCGCGACGTGGCTTCGCGTGCCGCCAAGGAACGTTGCGACGCGGGTTATGGCGTGGGTACGGGCAAGGCCGTTTACCTCGACTTCGCGGAGGCCATCCAGCGGTTGGGCCGTCAGCGCATCGAGGAACGTTACGGCAACCTGTTCCAGATGTATCAGAAAATCACCGACGACAATCCCTACGAAACGCCGATGATGATTTACCCGGCCGTTCACTACACGATGGGCGGTCTGTGGGTGGACTACGAACTGCAGACGACCTTGCCGGGCCTGTTCGCGTTGGGCGAAGCCAACTTCTCCGACCACGGCGCCAACCGTTTGGGTGCGTCGGCCTTGATGCAGGGGCTTTCCGACGGTTACTTCGTCATCCCCTACACGTTACAGAACTTCCTGTCCGACCATATCCACGACGGCCATATCCCGACCGATTTGCCGGAATTCGAACAGACCGAAAACGCGGTCAAGGAACGCATCAACAAGTTGTTCTCCATCAAGGGCAACACCTCGCCCGACAGCTTCCACAAGCAGTTGGGCCACATCATGTGGGAATACGTCGGCATGGGCCGCACCAAAGAAGGCCTGACGACCGCCATCGAAGAAATCCGTAAGTTGCGTGAACGCTTCTGGCAGGATGTCAAGGTAACGGGCAAGGCCGATGAAATGAACCCCGAACTGGAAAAGGCCCTGCGTTTGGCCGACTTCCTCGAAATGGGCGAGCTCATGGCCGAGGATGCGTTGGAACGCGAGGAATCCTGCGGCGGTCACTTCCGCGAGGAACACCAGACGCCGGAGGGCGAAGCCAAGCGCGACGACGAGCGTTTCATGCACGTGGCCGTTTGGGAATACAAGGGCGAGGGCGAACGTCCGGTGCGTCATCAGGAACCCTTGGCGTTCGAGGCCATCAAAGTGGCGGTTCGTAACTA
This sequence comes from uncultured Bacteroidales bacterium, assembly GCA_947179195.1. GTDB lineage: Bacteria > Bacteroidota > Bacteroidia > Bacteroidales > P3 > CAMXAS01. The sequence continues at coordinate 3,921 of CAMXAS010000065.1, read as the reverse complement.
TAAATAGTAGAAAGGAGAAACGATTATGGATTTTACACTGAAAATATGGCGGCAAGCGGGCCCCAAAGTAAAAGGGAAATTTGAAACCTACCCGATTAAGGGCATTTCTCCCGACTGCTCTTTTTTGGAAATGATTGACATCCTCAACGAATCGTTGGTGGCCAAAGGCGTGGAGCCGGTTTGCTTCGACCACGACTGCCGCGAGGGCATCTGCGGGATGTGCAGCCTGTATATCAACGGCCATCCGCATGGCCCCGACAGTCAGATTACGACTTGTCAGCTGCATATGCGCAAGTTCCAGGACGGCGATACGATTTGGATTGAACCGTGGCGTAGCGCGGCCTTCCCGGTCATCAAAGACTTGGTGGTGGACCGTCAGGCTTTCGACAAGATCGTACAGGCCGGCGGCTATATCTCGGCCACGACGGGCGGGGTGCCCGACGCCAACGCGATTCCCATCAGCAAGAAGAACGCCGATACGGCGATGGACGCGGCGGCCTGCATCGGCTGCGGCGCGTGCGTGGCGGCTTGCAAGAACGCTTCGGCCATGCTGTTCGTTTCGGCCAAGGTGTCGCACTTCGCGCATCTGCCGCAGGGCAAGATAGAAGCGGCCAAGCGCGTACAGGCCATGGTCAAGAAGATGGACGAACTCGGATTCGGCAACTGCACGAATACGGGGGCTTGCGAGGCGGAATGCCCGAAAGGCATCAAGATCAGCCATATCGCCAAGCTGAACCGCGAATTTATCTGCGCCAAGTTAGGCTAACCCCGGCGCGGCTCCGGCTGCGTCATACGGAAAGGGGACGTCGTGAAAACGGCGCCCCCTTTTTTCATATCGGAAGGTTTGTTTAGGCAAGGAACCATTGGCCGATGTTATAGACGAGCAGGGCCACGAGATAGGCCGTCGCCGTCGTGTAAAACGCCATGAAAAGCGGCCAACGCCAGCTGCCGCTCTCCTTGCGGACGGTCGAAAAGACCGCGATGCAGGGCAGGTACAGCAACACGAACGCCAGGAACGAGGCGGCGGTCAGCGGTGTAAACGCCTGCGCCGGCTCCACCAGGACGGAGAGCGTGCTCACGACCACCTCTTTGGCTGAGATGCCCGCCAACAGGCTGATGCCCATCTTCCAATCGAAGCCCAACGGCTGCAAGGCGGGCTCGATGAACCGCCCGATGGCGCCGAGGTAGGAGGCCGTGATGTCGGCGGGGCGGCCGTCGGCCGAGAGCGGGAAATAGCCCAAGGCCCAAATGACGAGCGAGGCCACGAGGATAATGCCGCCCATCTTCTTGAGATAGGCTTTGGTTTTCATCCACAGGCCGTACAATAACGATTTGAGGTTGGGCCAGCGGTAAGGCGGAATCTCCATGACGAACGGGCTCTCGGCCGACGGCAACAGCGTCTTGCGGAACAACAGGGCCGAGAGAATCGATATGGCGATGCCGGCAAGGTAAATCAGGAAAATGACGCTGCCCGCATGGGCGGGGAAGAACGCGCCCACCAGCAGAATATATATCGGAAGCCGCGCGCTGCACGACATGAACGGCACAATCAGCATCGTAATCAGGCGGTCTTTTCGGTTCTCAATCGTGCGGGTCGCCATCACGGCCGGCACGTTGCAGCCGAAGCCGATGATGAGCGGGATGAACGACTTGCCGTGCAGGCCGATGGTGTGCATGAGCCGGTCCATAATGAAGGCCACGCGCGCCATATAGCCCGTCGTCTCCATAAAGGAGATGAACGTAAACAGGATGAGGATATTGGGCAGGAACACAATCACGCCGCCGATGCCGCGCAACACGCCGTCCAGCAGCATGGCCTTGAGCATCCCGTCGGGCAAGAGCCGCTCCAACCCGTTGCAGAGCGCGTCCACGCCGTTGTCAATCCAATCCATCGGATACTGCCCGAGGACGAAGGTCGTCTGGAACATGACCCACAGGAAGAACAGGAAAATCGGGAAGCCCCATACGCGGTGCGTCAGGATGGAATCCAGCCGGTCGGTCATCGTCTTCTGCCGCGAGGGCGTGGCGGCGGGCGTATAGGCTTCTTTCAACGCACCCCGCACGAACGCATAGCGGGCGTCCGACAGCAGGTGGGCCGGGTCGTCGTCGAAGATGGCGCGGATGTGCTTGATTTCGGCCTGCGCCAAGGCTTCGATGGCCCCGAAGTCTTGCAACGCGTGCAGCGGCCGCATGGCGTCGGTGTCTTCCTCCAACAGCTTGATGGCCAAGAAGCGCGACGAGTACATATCCGAAAAGGCCGGGTCCTTGCGGATGGCCTCCTGCAATTTGTGAATGGCCGTCTCTATTTCTTCGGGATAGGGGATATGCGTGTGGCGCAGGTGCGGTTCGGTATCGTTATAGACGGCGGCGATTTTCTCGACCAAGGGCGCGAGCCCCTCGTGGCGGGAGGCCACGGTCGGCACCACGGGCATACCCAACAGTTGTCCCAACAGTTCCACGTCTAAGCGCGCCCCCGTCTTTTTCAGCTCGTCAAACATATTCATCGCCAGCACCACCTTGCAGTCCATGTCGATGAGCTGGGTGGTGAGGTAAAGGTTGCGTTCGATGTTGGAGGCGTCGATGACGTTGAGCACGATGTCGGGCTTGTGGAACAGCAGGTGTTCGCGCACGAAGCGTTCTTCGGGCGTGTAGGGCGAAAACGAATACGTGCCGGGCAGGTCGGTCAGTTCGATGCGGTAGTCGCGGTAGTCGAACGCGTTGCTTTTGGCATCGACGGTCACGCCGCTGTAGTTGGCCACGTGTTCGAACGCCCCCGACAGCGCGTTGTACAGCGACGTCTTGCCCGCGTTGGGGTTGCCCACCATGCACACCTCTATGGTCTCCTTGTGGCCGGCGGGGAAGGCCGCCGTATTGGGGGCGGCGCTCGGTGCGGCGGCCGTGGCCGATGCGGGCGCGTTGGCTGAGGCCGGTGCGCCGTCCGTGGCCGTTCGGGCTATGTCGGCTTTGCCGTCCGGGCTTATCAGGTCTATTTCAATCAAGGCCGCCTCGTCCCGCCGCAGCGACACCTCGCTGTGCAGGATGCGGAACTCCACCGGGTCTTGCATCGGGGCGAACCGCAGCGTCTCCACGGTCTGACCCTTCACGAAGCCCATCTCCACCAGTCTCTGTCTGAAAGCGCCCCGTCCCTTCACCTTGAAGATGCGGGCCCGCTGTCCTTCTTTAAGTTCGTCTAACGTCATAACAATCATGCCGTCGCCTCCGTTTCGGGGCAGACTCCGGCAAGTGAACAAAAGTACACATACGCGTGCGGGCGCGCAATCCCCACAGTGGGGTATAATACCCCCTCCCGATACCCAAAAGGTAGCAGTTTGTGGGGGCGCTTGTTTCTGCGCCTATCTTTCACTATATTTGCGATACAAAGAAAATACAGCAACATGGATTTATCATTGATTTTTACGATTCCGGGCAAGCCGGGCTTGTTCAAGCTCGTGAGCCAAGGCAAGAACAGCGCCGTGGTGGAGGCTTTGGCCGACGGCAAACGGATGCCGATGTTCAACCTCAATCAGGTGAGTTCGTTGGCCGAAATCGCCATCTACACGTATCAGAAAGAGGTGGCGTTGACGGATGTGTTCCGCGCCATTTACAAGAAAGAAAACGGCGGTCAGGCGTTGAGCCACAAGGCCGACGCCGCCGACTTGAAGAAATGGTTTGAGGAAGTGTTGCCCGAATACGACCGCGAACGGGTTTACGACTCCAATATCCGCAAGGTGGCGCAGTGGTATAACATCCTGCAAGAAAAAGGCTTGGTGGATTTGGAACTGTCCGAACGCGAAAAGGCCGAAGCCGGAGAGATGGCTGAGCAACCCGCCGAAGCGCCCGTAGAACAACCCGCCAAGGCGCCGGCCAAACCCAAAGAGCCGAAAGAAGCCAAAGAACCCAAGGCGTCCAAGGCCGCCAAGG
>CAMXAS010000064.1 GCA_947179195.1 uncultured Bacteroidales bacterium | reverse complement strand
GTTTAAGAACATCTGCTAAATGCGTATATTTACATTTCGTGTGGTGGCTATTTGATTGTTTTTTAATAAAATATTGTAATTATGGCTTTCATGCAGCTATTAGGGGCACTCCTTGGTTGGAATTTGGCGGCAGTACCGGTCGTAGCTGGGCAGTCGTCCGAAGAAGTGGCCGGGGCCGATAGAATCGTCGGCATCTATTATGTGATTGAGGATGAGTCGGGCGAGGAAAGCAAAATCAAAATCGCGCGCGACGCGGACGGCACGTATTACGCGCAGGTGGTTTGGATGAAGAACCCGAACCTGCCCGACGGGACGCCCAAATTGGACGTCAACAATCCCGACCCGGCTTTGCGCACGGGCCGCGCCGACCGCATCAAAATCATGACGGGCCTGCAATACAACGCCAAAAAGCAGGAATGGGAGAACGGCAAGGTATATAACCCGGTCAACGGCAAGTTCTACAAGAGTTACATGGCGTTTGTGAACGATACCAAACTGAAGGTGCGCGGCTATCTGGGCTTTTCGATGCTGGGGCGCACGATGTATTGGAACAAAGTGGAGTAGGGCATGGCGGCGGAAATTCCTTTGGTGTACGGCGAGCCGGTGCGTATATATACGCATTGCACGAACTGCAAGGAGCGGTTGCATATCCGCACGATGTGCGATTTCTTCAACGACGTGGCCGAACAGCACACGCGCCTGGAGGGCGTCGATGTGCCGGTGTTGAACCGTCAGGGCTTGACGTGGATGTTGCGCCGTATCCATATCCGGGTGCCCGATATGCCGAAGAAAGAGGAGGAAATCTGGCTCAGGACGTGGTGCTCGGGCGTGGACGGCCTATTTGTGAACCGCGATTACGAAATGTCAACCGAGGGACGCGTCCGTGCGCACGCGCATAGCGAATGGATGCTCATCGACGTGGAAAAACGCCGTCCGGCGCGGCCGACGCCGTTCATGGTGGAAGAGGCGGCGCGTTGCACGCAGCCGGCCTGGGCCTACGGCTCGTTGTTCGACAAGGCCGAAAGGCGGGGACGCATCGAAATGCCGGCCGCGCCGCCGCTTGCGGAGGGGGCGTTCAAGGCGCGTTTCGACGACATCGATTTCAACGGCCACGTGACGCAGGCGTCCCATGTGCAATGGATGATGGACAGCCTGTCGTTCGAGTTCATGAAAACGCATACGTTGCGCGAGATAGAAATCATTTACGAGAAGGAGATTCCGCCGGCGGCTTCGGTGGAAGTGCGCAGTTTCGGCGAGGCGGAGGCCGCTTGGGGCGATGCCGCAGGCATCCGTCTCAGTCATTGGGTGTTGAACGGCGAAGGGCAACCGCACAGCGTGGCGCGTTCCGTTTGGCAAAAGGATTGAGCCCGTGAAACCGCGCGTGTGCCCTGTGTGGCTGTGGGTGTTGTGGATGGTCGTCGTTCTGTCGGGCGTCGAAGCCCGTTTGGCCGCGGCCTGTACTTTCGGTGCCGATACGGCCGCCGTTTCGGACGAAGCTTACCGTTTCCTGTCGGAAGTGGAAATCCACGCCGCGGGGCTTACGCCCGCCGAGTTGCAGGCGTATTATCAGACGCGCTACCGCGTGCAGAAGGTCTATCCCTATGCCCGCATGGCCGGCGAACGCTTCCGGCTGTACGAAGACTCCCTGGCCAAGCTGCCGAGGGCGCGCGACCGCAAGGCGTTCCTGCGGGCGGCCGAGGCCGAGATACGGCGCGATTTCCTGTCGGATTTGAAGAATCTGACCGTCAGTCAGGGCAAGGTGCTGTTCAAACTCATCAGCCGCGAAACCGGCCATTCCTCCTATGCCTTGCTCAAGGAGTTCAAAAACGGGTTCAGCGCGTTCACGTATCAAGTGGTCGGCTCCACGTTCGGCTACAATTTGAAGAAAGCATATGACCCCACGGGCGAGGATTTGCTTATAGAAAGCATTGTGCAGCAGATAGAAAGCGGCAAGCTGCACGCGATACCGCCCCCGGTCCGTCCGGCCATCGCGCCGCCCGAACCCAAGCGCAAGGCGGCCGCCAAACGGAAGGGCGGTCGATAACGGAAGACGATATGAGAGAGAAACCCTTTATAGACGATTTGGCCGACAAGATACGGCGCCACCTGTCGGAACACGAACGGCTGACCGTCGTGTTGCCGTCGCAGCGTGTCGTGCGCACGCTCTCGCTCTTGCTTTCCCGGGCGCGGGCGGGCGAGGTGTTTTGGCTGCCGCGCTTCTGCACGATGGACGAATTCATCTACGAAACGGCGGGCCTGCGTCCGGCCGACCCGCTTTGGCTGTCGTTGCAACTCTACGCCCATTACGTGCGGCAGATGGAATCCGTGGGCGAGCCGCCCCGCGCCTATGCCGACTTTATGGAGTGGGGCGCGTTGCTGTTGAGCGACTTCCATCAGCTGGACGCCCAGTTGGCGCCCGTGGATGAGGTGTTGCACTATGTGGCCGAGGAAAAGCGCATCGCGGGCATGGATTTCACGTTGAACGAGCAATCGGCCATACAGCAGGCCTACCTGCGGTTCTTCACGCAACTCCGACCGATATATGCCAACTTTACGGCCCAGTTGTTGGCCGAGGAAACGGCCTATCCGGGTTTGGCCGAGCGGCAGGCCGTGGAAAAATTGCGGCAGGTCGGTTCGGAGGCCATTGACGGCCTCGGTTTTACGTTGTTCGCGGGCTTCAACGCCATTACGGAGGCCGAAGCGGAAATCATGCGCCTGCTGGTCAAGGCCGGTCGCGCCGAGGTCTATTGGGACGCCGACCGCTACTATGTCGAAGACGAAACGCAGGAGGCCGGCCATTTCCTGCGGCGTTATGCCGGCGACCGGTTTATCGGGCGGCATATCCGGCCCGAGGAGATGACCGACGGCATCCGTGGGCAGAAAATCATCATGCAGGGCGTGCCGCAATGGACGGGGCAGGCCGAAATGGCCGCGCGCTATATCGCCCAGTGGTATATAGAGGAAGGCTTCACGGGGCGGACGGTCGTGGTGCTGAACGAGGAAAACCTGTTGCAGCCGTTGCTCAACGCGTTGCCGGAAGCCGAAGGGCTGTCGTACAACCTTTCGGTGGGCGTGCCGCTCGACGGCACCCATACGCACGCTTGGGTGGAGGCCCTGTGTGCGGGCAAGGCGGAAATCGAACGCGCCCGCGAGACCGGCGCGGCCGGCGTGCGTTTGGAATCGCTCGAAGCCTTGTTGCGCGCCACCTGCCGTATGCCCGTCCATCAGGCCGACGGCGGCGTTCACCGCATGGCGGAAACCGCGTTGGAAAAGGCCTTGAAAGCACTCTACGAACGCAACCAGGGCGTGTTCACGCAGGCGGACTGGGCGGCCTTGGGCCAGCGTTTCGGTTGCGCCGACCCCTTGTGGGCGCAAATCGGCGGCTTTTGGTTCGACGAAGAGACCGACGCCCAAGGTTACGGCCATCAACTTATGGCCTTGCTGCAAGGCGTGGCCCTGTCGGAAATGTCGGAATACGAACGGGAATACGGGCATTTGGCCTTGGACTACCTGTTGCGGGAAACCCAAATCCGCACGTGCTGCGAGCGCGTCCGTATGCCGTTCCACGTTTGGAAACGTCAGACGATGGCCGCTTTGGGCGGTCTGAGCCTGCACTATAAGGGCAACCCGTCGGCGCAGGTGCAAATCAGCGGGATGCTGGAAACCCGTATGCTGGATTTCGACCGCGTCATCATGCTGTCGATGAACGAAGGCATCCTGCCGTCGGGTCAATACGAAGCCTCCTTCCTCATGGACGCGCTCAAACGGCATTGCCATATCCCCACGCTGAAAGAGCGCAACGCCATGCAGGCCTATTATTTCTACCGGCTGTTGGCGCATCCTTCGCGCGTGGTCTGCCTCTATCAAGAGAGCGAGAAGCAGGAGAAAAGCCGCTTTTTGTGGCAATTGACCTACGAACGGCCCGAAATGGCCGTCAGTCCGTCGCCCTATCCGTTCCCCACCGCACGCGATGCGGGCGTCGGCCCGATTGAGATGCCGAAAGAGGGGCATCCGCTTGAAACCATCGCGGATTTGTTCAGTAAGGGTATCTCGCCCTCGGCCATACAGACTTATCTGCGGTGCGGGATGCAGTTTTACTATAAGTATATACTTAAACTGTCCGACCGCAGCGAGTTCGACGACACGTTGGACGCGGCGCGCAAGGGTACGGTCGTGCACCGCGTATTGGAGACGTTTTTCAAGGCGCGTACGGGGCGGCCTTTGACGGTGGACGACGCGGCCGAACTGCGCAAGACCTATCCGCAACTGCTGGAAGCCGCCGTCACCGACCTGTTGGGCGATTTGCCCTACAAGACGGGAAAAAACGGTTTGGAGTTCAAGAAAATGGAACGCTGGCTGCATTATTTCGCCAAGGATTTCGAGCGGGAGATGCGCGGGAAGGATTCGGCCTGGGGCGGCGTGGCGGCCTGCGAGACGCCACTGCGGGCATCGTTCAAAGATACGGAATATATACTGTCCGGAATCGCCGACCGCGTGGATATTTGGGATAAGGGCGAACGGATTGTGGATTATAAAACGGCCGTGGTGGAGGCCAAAGACCTGCGGGTGGACGACATCGCGGATTTGAGCGATCCGGTGCACGGCAAGGCCTTGCAACTGCTGTTGTACGCCTATATGTACTGGGTGCAGACGGGCCGCCGCGCGGGGACGTTCCCGCAAGCCTGCGTCTATGCGTTGGCGCGCTTGGACGGCGGCTATATCGCGCTCAACGGCGCTTGGACGGAGAACAAGACGGAAGCGGAGAAAATAACGGAATTGGAAGCCTGGCTGACGGACGTGCTGGCGGAAATCAAAGACCCGGAGGTGCCGTTCACGCAGGATCCGACGGCCTGCCGCTATTGCGCCTACGCTGATTTGTGCGGCAAATAGAATGAACAGATGAAACCGAACATAGACCCTCATAAGATAAGTGTATATACCGCCTCGGCGGGCTCGGGCAAGACTTATACGCTCACACGCGCCTACATCCGGTTGGCGGTAACGGGCGAGCCCTGGCACGAGCGGCAGGCGGCCGCGATTTTGGCCATCACGTTCACGAACGCGGCGGCCGCCGACATGAAGCGCAAGATTATGGAGACCCTGGCGCAAATCGCTTCGGGGGAGGATGCGGCCGCCGACCTGCAGGCCGGGAGCGGCTTGTCGGCCCGGCAACTCAAAGAACGGACGGGCAAGGTGTTGCGCTATCTGTTGCACGACTACGGCAATTTCTCGGTGCAGACCATCGACAGCTTCGTGCAGCGCGTCATTAGGCCGTTCGCGTTCGAACTCGACTTGCCGCGCACCTACGAGACCGATATAGAGACCGACCGCTGGGTGGAGGAAATCCGCGAGGCGCTGTTGGCGTCCTATGGCACGGCGGGGCAGGAGGTGCTGACGCGGCTGTTGGATGGCTTTTTGGAAGAAATGGCCGAAAACGAAGACAAGGGGCGCATGGAAATCGTGCCGGCGCTGAACCGCGTGTTGGGCATGGCGTTCGAGGAAAAGAGCGAAGCCCATTTGAAGCGGCTTTCGGCCCGCGATGAAAGCCAATTCCCGCAAGAGGTGGAAGCGTTCGGCCAGCGGCGGCGCGCCTGCGAGAAGGCGGCTTTGGCCATCTATAAAGAGATGATGGACTTAATCAAGGCCGAACAACTGGAAGCCGACGATTTTCACGGCAAGTCGCGCGGATTTTGGGCGTTCTTCAAAAATCCGTTGCGCGACGGGCGGGCCGTCTTGCGGACGTTTTTGGACGGAGAGGGCAAAGCGACCTGGCGCAAGACCGTGGAAAAAGGCTTCTTGGTCGATGAGTCGCGCGGCGGTGCGGCCGCGGCCCTGCAACGGCTGTACGAGAAGATGCAGGCCTTGGATACGGCGCGTTACGTGTATGAGGCCGCGTTGGAGAAGAACCTCTATGCATTGGCCCTCATGAAGCGGGCCGACGACTTGAAGAACGACATACAAAAGGCCGAGGGGCGCGTGCCGATTTCGGAATTCAACCGCAAGATACACGATTTGCTGAAGCAGACCGACGTGCCCTACCTGTACGAGCGGGTCGGCACCCTGTATCGCCATATCCTCGTGGACGAGTTTCAAGACACGTCCACGTTGCAGTGGGAGAACCTGAAGCCGCTTATAGAAAACAACCGCGCATCGGGCCAATGGAACATGGTGGTGGGCGACCCCAAACAGTCGATTTACCGCTTCCGTTCGGCCAATGTGGAGCAGATGCTGGCCTTGCGTGAGGATGATGCGTTGGCGCAGAATGAGAAATTGGTCTCCAACTGGCGGTCGGACGCCGGTATCATTGCGTTCAATAACCTGTTTTACCGTTTCCTGTTGGAGGGCTTCGCGCCCGAAAAGGCCGAGAATGCCGAGGAGTGGGCGCGGATAAGGAACCGCTTGCAGCGAATATATACCGAGCACGAACAGTTTTACAAGACGGCGACCGACCGCCTGCCGGACGAGGACGCCCAAGCCGTGCGCGTCTGCTTCTACGAAAAAAACGAGGAGGAATCCTACGAGGATTGGAACTGCCGCTTGATACAGGCTATTTTGCAGCGGCATCAGCCCGGCGACGTGGCCGTTTTGTGTACGCGCAACGACAGGGTTCAGACGGTGGCGTCGCGTTTGGTGGAAAACGGCGTCAAGGTGCATACCGACAGTAGCCTCTTGCTACGCAGTTCGCTTACCGTGCGGCTGTTGGTGGCCGCCCTGCGTTATATGGGGATGCCGGATTCCGAAACCGCGCGGCGGAAACTGCTGTGGTTTTTGGCGCAGCGGGACACGTTG
>CAMXAS010000063.1 GCA_947179195.1 uncultured Bacteroidales bacterium | reverse complement strand
CCGCGCCGCCCGTCAGCAACGCCGCGCCCACGGCCATCCGTTCCAACCATGCCGTCCGTCCCATAACCCTAATATTTCAACCATTTGCGGAAAGCCTCGGCCTTCTCCTTGCTCACCAAAATCTGTTCCTTGTACGGCGGCTGCGTATAGATGGCCACCTTGCCCTGAAAGTAATTCTCTATTTTCGTAATCGCCTTGGGGCATACCAGCACCTGCCGCGTGGCGCGGAAGAACTGGTCGGGGTTCAACTCCTCGCCCAGGCGGTCCAACGAGGCGTCCAGTACGAAGTTGCCGTCGTTGAACGTCTGCGCGTAGCAAATCTTGTTCTCGCTGAAGAAATACGCGATGTCCTCCACGTGCAGCGTCTCCAACTGGTTGCCGTGTTCGATGAGGAAGCGCGTCCGGTAACGTTTCTCGGTGCCGTTCGCGTTCTCGGACACCTCTTTCCAGTTGCGCTGACGGCTCACGTCCCGGATATAGGCCGTCGAAAGCCGTTCGTATTTCTCAATCGTGGCGCGCAAGCGTTCCACGCTCACCGGCTTGAGCAGATAGTCAATGCTGTTGACCGAAAACGCGCGCAAGGCGAACTCGTCGTAGGCCGTCACGAACACAATCATGCTCTCCGGCTTTACCTTTTCGATGAATTCGAACGAGTTGCCGTCCGAAAGTTCCACATCCAAAAACAAGACGTCCGGTTGCTGCGGCTGTTCCTTGAAATACGCCTCGGCCTCCTCGTTGGAGGTGGCCACGTGTTCCACCTGCCAGTCCGGCCGCAACTTCAATATCATGCGTTTCAACAGACGGGCGGCGGGTTCCTCGTCTTCCACGAGCCAGACCCGTACCGATTTCTTTTCCGGACTTTCCTCCGGTTTGACATTCGTCGTCATATCCCGATTCCTTTCAATCTTCAAACAACGGCAACCGCACCTTGAACTTGTTCACGCTCCGCTCCACCACCATCTCGTAGCCGCCCGAAAGCCGGTAACGTTCGGCCAGGTTCTTGAGGCCGTAGCCCGACGATTTGACGTTTTTCTTGAGCCGGATTTCGTTCTCCACCGTCACCGTATTGCCGGCCGCATCCACCGTCAGCACGGCGGACAGCGGGCGACGCGCGCTCACCGTATTGTGTTTCAAAATATTCTCGACCAACAACTGCAAGGCCAGCGGCAGGATGCGTTTGTCGCGCAAGCCGTACATGGGCGTGCCCTCCGGCAGAATCCGCGTCTCGAATTTGAGGGCGTGGCCGATACGCACCTGATGCAGATAGAGATAGGCGCGCATGAACTCCATCTCGTCCACGAGCGGCACCGTCTCCTTGTCCTGCACCTGCAGGATATAGCGATAGACCTCAGCCAAGCGCGTGGTAAAGACCTTGGCGTTGTCGGGGTCGTATTCTATTTCGGACAGCAACGTATTGAGGCTGTTGAACAGGAAATGCGGGTTGAGCTGCGCCTGCAACGCGCGCAGTTCCGTCTGCGAACGGTTCTGCCGCAACTGTTCGGCCTCGCGGTAAATCCTGAGCGTATAGCGGGCGCTTTGGTTGAGCAATATCAGGCAGAGCACGAGCAGGTCGATGAGCGAAATCAAGGCCAGGCGCATCCAGTTCTCGCGCCCCATGTTCAAGTCGGGCGTATCGTGGAAGATGCGCAACAGCAAGGCGTATATACTGTAATGATAAAACACGAGGAAGCCCGCCACGAGGATAAAGAACGCGAACATACGCCCCACGCCCTGATAGGCGAACGGATAATGCGTGTTGATGACCGAGTTGAGCCACAGAATCAGCCCGCACAGCACATTGAACGACACCACGACGCCCAAGCCGAACAGGAACATCGTATGCTCCGATTCGAACAGCTGCCACCATTCGGTCGAAAACAGGATGAAATAATAGGAGAAGAAGCCGACGATGGTAAACAGAAACACATTCAGCAACGTATAATAACGATTGCCGCTGCGCGCCCGGGACAGACGGATTTTCTCGTACCGCGGCGCCTGCTTGCGAAAAAGTCGGTTCATGCCAAACATAGGTTGCAAAGATACGCTATCCGCCGCGCTTTGACAAATAATGCAACCGACCGGAAGCGCCTACCTGAACATCCGCACGATTTCCAGCAGACAGTCCTTGCAGAGGCAGCGGTCTTGGAAATGCGCCTTGAGGTAGGCGCGCACCTTGGCCGAGAGCGGCACGCGGCTACATTCGCAGTTGGCGATATCGTCGTGGCGGCATTCGAAAGGCCGCCCGCAACGCGGACAGATTTTTTCCATAAGGGCTTACTTTTTAAGTATTTTGTAATAAACGGGCGCCGTATCCGCTCCGTTCCGGACTTCCAGCAGATACAGGCCCGGCTGCAAGGCGGCCACCTCCCAGACCACATGACCGGCCTCCGATATGTCCCTATGTCCTACACAATGCCCCTGCGCGTCATAAAGCCGCAAGCGCGCCGGGACGCCCTCAACGGCGAAACGGTCGGCGCACGGGTTCGGATAGACACACCAGGCCGTCCGTCCTCCGTCCAAGTCCTCAATGCCCGTCGGCCCCGCACTCAGGCAATGCACGTCCTCCACGCCGGCCACTTCGGTCGAGACCTCGCCCGTCCAGCCCGTATTCTGCCGCACGCCCGTCCTTATCATGACAAAATCGATGCTGTCCAAGCTCACCGGCCGCCCGTCGGCATCCACCGCCCAGTCGATATCCACCAACGCGCCCTCGCTGTCGTTGGGGTGGTTGTCGGCATAGCCGTAGTCGAACGCGCGCAGGAACCACGCCTGACGGCCATCCGCCCCCTCGTCCACGGCATTGTCGGGCAGGCGGCGGCCGCTGAACACCAGCGAGTCGCCCGGTAGCCACCACGGGTAGTAAGAATCCTGCGTATGGTAGGTGTTGCGGTAGATATAGCCGCTGTCGCCTTGGTTGTCGCGCCAAAACACATCCGCGTCCAAGGGCGCGGGCCGGTAATAGACGATGCGGTAGTCGGCCACGGTCTGCGGGGCATCGGTCTCCGAACCGTCGATTTCATACCACGTATCGTTGGGCAGGCCGTCCCCGTTGTCGTCACGGCTCACATAGACGATGCCGGGCTCGGCACTGCCGCCGGGCGTCTCGCTGTCCGCCCCGTGGCCGCCCGCGTAATAGGCGTTGCCGTACAGCCGCAAGTCCAAGCCGGGGCCGTTGGGGATGCGGTGGTCGAAGCCCAAGACCACGTAGCCGCCGTAAGCGCCCAACGACAACAGCCGCCCGTTGCTTTTCCCGGCCATCTTTTCGGTCAGGAACGCGCAGACAGCCGCCTCGTCCAAGGCCGCCAAACCGGCGGAATCGGTTTCGGGTTCGGCCAACATCGCGGCGTCGATGAACTGTCCCGGCGCCGGCACGTAACGCCACACCTTCTGCTGATAGGCCGACTGCGCCTGCAAGGCGGCCCCGTGCAGACCGAACGCCCATACGGCCAACAGGCCGCCAATCATCCTTATCTTCGTTTTCATCTTCATCCTATCGTCATCATTCATTATCGCCCACGAACGCGAAGCCCTCCGGATTAAGCCCCGTCTCGCGCCAGAACTTCATGCGGCCATCCGCCGAAAAACAATAGACGCGCCCCGTGACGATGAAATTCGCGGCATCGCCAATATATACATCGCCGCTGAACGGGTCCACCTCCATGCCGTAGGGCGTGCGCAATTCGGTGCCGTCCTGTATGAAATTCTCCTGCGTCACGGTCTCCGTCCGCAGGTCGAACCGCTTGATCCAAGACGTCTTGCGGTTATAGTCGTAATTGTAGAGATAGGCCGTGTCGCCCGACACCGTGAAATTCAACACGGCCAGGTCGTCGAAACACTGCACGAGCTCGTCCGTTCCGGCATCGATACGCCGGAAACCGTAGCCGCGCGGGTCGCCCGCACTCACCTCCTCGTAGTTGCCGCGCGTGCAGACATAGACGTCGCCATACCGGTCGGCCTCAATCGTATAGGGGTTGATGGACACGTCGATGCGCTTGATTTCCGTGAACGTAGCCACCGACACGACGCTGACGGTGCTGTCGTAGCGCGGGTAGTCCAACCCGCCCGAATTGCTGACGTAAAGTTTGCCGTTGGTGGCGCAGATGCCGTCCGGATTGCGCCCCACACGGCAGAAGGCCTCCACTTCCAAGGTCGCCGTGTCGATACGGCAGACCGTACCGTCGAAACAGGCCACATAAGCCTTGCCCTCCCAAAACGCGATACGGCGCGGCTGACGCCCCACGCCCGCCTCGTTGTAGAGTTTTATCTGCTTCAGGGAACGTGCGTCGGAAGCCGAAAGCACCTCCACGGTATTGGACGTGCTGACACATATATATAACTTATTCCCGTAACGTTTCAACTCATTGCCCGTATCGCCGAGGCCGCGCCCGTTCACACGTTGGAAGATATCCGGTTCAAAGCGGTCGTTTTTCAGGTCGATGCACGAAAGCGTGCTGTTGTTCATCGCGTACAGCCCTTCGTTCAGCACATAGACCCGGGCGGTCTGCGCAAAGACCGCCGGCGGCTCCGGTTCGTCATCCGGCTTGTGCGGACAGGCCCACAGCAAGGGCACGGCGGCCACGCAACCGAGGCGGCCCAGCCAGCGCCACAGCCGTGCGTGGCGGGTATTCATCATCCTTATCTCCATCAATATCTGCATTTCAACGTTATTCTGAACTGACTGCCCGGCATCGGGTAGTAGCGCACGATTTCATAGGCCGTATTGGCCACGTTCAGCCAGTCCACGCCGGCTTCCCAACTTCCCTTCCACATACGCCAACGTCCCGACAGCGACAGGTTGTGGTCCACATAGGGTGCCAGGCGGTTCTCCGCTCGGTTTTCGGGCAGGCAGTAACGCGCGCCGCTCCACGTCAGCCCATAGGATAGGCTCAGGGAACGCCACGAGAGCGTCAGCCCGCCGCTGCCCGCATGAACGGGCGTATAGGGGATTTGACTGTTGTAGGTCGGCTCGTCGGGGTCGGTCACGTCGCGACTCCACTGAAACGTATAGGTGGCATAGAGCGATGTGCCGAAATCGCGCCACACGCCCGCCCTGCCCCAGGGCGACGACCATTTGAGCGAAGCGTCCACGCCCGTGATGTCGGCCTTACCCACGTTCATCATCGTCCAACGGAACAGGTTTTTGGTCGGGAACGCCACGATTTTGTCGGTGACCCATTGTTTATAAACGTCCGCGCCGACTTCCAGCCGCATTGCGTCGCCCCAGCCACCGGCCGCCCATATATAACTCATGCCCGCGTCGGCCATCCGCGCCTGTTCGGGCCGCAAGCCCGTGTTGCCCACGCGCTCGTAATACAGGTCGTTGAACGTCGGCATACGGAAGATGTCTTTGTAAAAGAGCCGGATAACCCAGTCGGGACGTCCCAAAGGCCGCACGCCCACCGAGACGGCCGGCGACAGGCGGAAGCGGTTTTCGGCCGCGGCCGCGCCATTGGCCACGCCCTCCAAGTAGGCCGAGCCCAAGAGGTTGGCTTCCACCTCCACATAGGGGTGGCTGTACGCGCCCGCCACGTTGAACCAAAGCGAGGTGCGGTGCGGGGTGACGAAGCCGGGCGTATTGGCATTCAACCACGTATAGGCGGCGTCCAAGGCCGCGTTGAAGCGCCAGCGCGGCGCGGAGAGCGGTTGGAACAGACCGGCCGTCGTCGCATAGATTTCCTGCTGCGTGTAACGGTCGTCCTCCACACCCGAGACGGTCAAGGCCTGCGGGTCTAAGAAGCGCGTATAGGCGTAGTTGTATTTGAGGGCGCTTTTCTGCGAGAAGCCGTGCCCATAAGCCACCCCGTGCCGCGCCTGCGCCCACAGCGTGCGTTCGTGCCAACGTTGCTGCGACGAGGGCGCGTAGAAGATGACCGCCCCCGGCAGACCGCGGTCGCTCTCGTCGTAGTGCAACCCCACGTCCAACGTCTGCGAGCGGGGCAGCCGCGCGTCTATATGCAGGTCGGCATGGCCGCTCTGCACGTCGGCATTGTCGCGCCGCAGGTGTTCCGTAGCCGTGCCGTTCTGCAACACATAGGGATAGTCGCCCTTGACGCGCGTGTATTGGCCGTCCACGCTCAGACGGGCGCGGCTTCCGAGGCGTTGTTCGTAGCCGAGCGTGGGCGACCAGAAGCCGAACGAGCCGCCCGTCAGCCCCACGGCCACCGTCTGCCGTTGCGTGTCGGCCAAGGCCGTCTGCCGCACCACCTCCAGCACCGAGGCGGCCGAGAAATGGCGGGCGGGCGCGAACAGGCTGCCCGGCATGGCGTTGCTGAGCCGCACGGCGCCCACCTGCGCCATACTCAACTTGCTCAGGTCAATCTGCCCGTTTTGGGCGTCGCCGAGCACGAGGCCGTCATAGACCACGGCGGTGTGCGCCGCGCCCAACGACCGCACCGACACGGTCTTCATGCCGCCGATGCCGCCGTAATCCTTGACCTGTACGCCGGAAAAACGCTTGACCAATTCCCCAACCTGTTGCGGATGAAAACGCAACAACTCCTCCTTAGACAACTGCTGTACCGATACCGTGCCGCGATGCGGCGCCTGCCCCGCGATGCGCACCTCGCTGATCGAACGGCGCATGGGCGCGGACGTGTCGGCCGCCGTCGGTTCCGAAGCCACCGCCGCGCATAGGCCGCCCATCACGGCCATATAAGCCGTCAGCACCCGCCGAAACCGGGTCAACCGTATAGAATAAACGCTTGATTTACACATGGCTTTTTACGTTCCTTAACCTCGGGAACGTGAAAAATCAAACACCCTCACGGCAGGTTTTCTGACTTACCCCTCGAAAAACGCCTTCCCATAAACGGCCGCGCGGCGGCGCGTTCACAGTGGCCAAGACGTGTTTCCCGAACGTAACGGGGCTTACAGCAGCGGGTCTGTTCCGGACTTGCACCGGATTCCCTCTCCG
>CAMXAS010000062.1 GCA_947179195.1 uncultured Bacteroidales bacterium | reverse complement strand
ACGAATAGAGACGAAGGGAATACATGAATATCTTGATAGCCGGAGACGGCGAGGTGGGGTTTTATCTGGCGCGAATGCTGTCGGTGGTGGAAGACCACAACATCGTGGTCGTGGATCCGCATAGCGATTTGTTGGAGCGTTTGGAAGCCAGCACCGACCTGCTGACGATTACGGGCGACTCCTGCTCGGTGAGCGTGTTGGACCAGGCCAACGTCCGCAACATGGATTTGCTGATTTCGGTCTTGCACGAGGAGGAACCCAACCTGCTGACGTGCATCATCGGCAAGAAAATGGGGGCCAAGCGCACGATTGCGCGTGTCAATACGGTGGAAATGAACCGTGACGACCGGCGGGCCTTTTTTGCGGGCTTGGGCGTTGACCGTTGCGTGTGTCCGGAGCGTATCGCCTCCAACGAAATCGTCAATCTGTTGCAGCATTCGGGCACGGCCGAGGTGTTTAATTTCGGACAGAACCTACTGCGCCTCATGTCGTTGCGTATCAACGACGATGCACCATTGGTGGGCAAGACGCTGGCCCGTATCGCCGAAGATTACCCCCATTTGGATTTCCGCGCCGTGGCCGTGCACCGCAACCGCCGCACGATTATCCCCATGGGCGAGGACGCGCTCATGGCGGGCGACTTGGTCTATGTCATCGTGCGCCCCGAAAGCGCCGAGGCCTTCTTCGCGCTCACCGGCACGCACGACAAGAAAATTAACAACGTCATGATAGCGGGGGCGGGGCGTATCGGCAAGCAGACGACGCTGCGCATCGAGAAGGACATGAAGGTGAAGCTCATTGAGAAAGACCGCCGGCGTTGCGAGGAAGTGGCGGCGGACGTGTCGAGCGATACGCTGATTATCAATGGCGACGCCACCGACTTGGACGTGCTGCGCGACGAGGGCATGGAACGCATGGACGCCTTCATCGCCGTGACGGACTCCACCGAAACCAACATCATGGCCTGCCTCTATGCCAAGAAAGCCGGCGTGCATACGACCATCGCGCTCGTGGAGAACATCGACTACATCGACTTGGCGCAGACCGTGGGCGTGGATACGATTATCAACAAAAAACTCATTACGGCCAGCTATATCGCGCGTTTCACGATGAATGCCGAAGTGGAGTCGTCCAAGGTGCTCAGCGGCGTGGATGCCGAGGTGCTGGAATTCGTCGTCAAGCCGGACGCCAAGGTCACGCGCCGCGCCATCAAGCATCTGCATCTGCCGGAGGGCAGCATCATCGGCGGCGTGATCCGCGGCTCGCAGAGTTTCATTGCCGTGGGCGATTTCCGCATCGAGGCCGGCGACCGCGTCGTCGTGTTCGCCGAACCTTATGCCGTGCGTAAACTGCCGGGGATGTTCAATTAAGCATCGGGATGAAAAACAAGAGTACCGCCATCATCGTCAAGTTGCTCTGTCTCCTGCTGGGGATGGTCGGCGTCATGATGCTGTTGCCGTTCCTGTGGGCGTGGTTCACGCACGAGACGGCCTGCGACACGCAGCCGGTGTTCGGCGGTTTGGCCTTGGTGGGCATCCTCATCGGGCTCTCGTCGCGGTATATGCGGCGGGTATGGCGGCATGCGGCCGCGTTCCGCGTGCGCGACGGCTTCCTGACCGTGGTGCTGGCCTGGCTCGTCATGGCGGTGTTCTCGGCCCTGCCGTACTATCTGACGGGGCTGACCGACAGTTTCTCCGATGCGTTTTACGAAAGCATCTCCGGTTTCACGACC
Organism: uncultured Bacteroidales bacterium; assembly: GCA_947179195.1. Taxonomy (GTDB): domain Bacteria; phylum Bacteroidota; class Bacteroidia; order Bacteroidales; family P3; genus CAMXAS01. Next base: position 5,204 of record CAMXAS010000062.1, on the reverse strand, counting down.
ACGGGCTCTTCGGTGTTTCAAGACCCGTCGCTCCTGCCGGAGAGCGTCTTGCTGTGGCGTGCGCTCACGCAGTGGATAGGCGGCTTGGGCATCATCATCTTCATGATTGCGGCCCTGCCCGCCATGGGCTTGGCCGGTTACGCGCTGTTCGCGGCCGAAATGACGGGGTCGATGGACCACCGTTCCCAGCCCCGCCTCAAAGACACGGCCAAAATTATCTGTGTAGTATATATTAGTCTGACGTTCGCGGAAACGATACTGCTCGGCTTGGCGGGGATGTCGTTCCACGACGCTTTCTGTCATGCGCTTTCGACGGCGGCCACGGGCGGTTTCTCCACCTATCCGGACAGTTTGGTATCGGCCACGCCGCTCGTGCAGTACATCGTGTTGCTGTTCATGTTCCTGTCGGGCATCAACTACATGATGTATTATTTCATGCTCAAGAAACAGTTTGCCCGTGTGGCGCGCGACGAGGAACTGCGTGCCTACGGCATCTATATGCTCGTGCTCTGCCTTTTGGCTTCGGTGGCGCTGTATCTGTCGGCTTCGGGCAGATTGGAGGCGGAGGAAGCCTTCCGTTTGGCCGCGTTCCAGTGCGTCTCCATCGGCACCACGACGGGTTTCGTCAGCTCGGATTTCTCGCTGTGGCCGGCGGGCCTGCAATGGGTGCTGCTGGGGCTTATGGTCGTGGGCGCGTGCTCCGGCTCCTCCACGGGCGCGATGAAACTCTCGCGCTTCGTGCTGATGTTCAAGAACACGTTGTTGGAATTCAAGCGCGCCGCCCATCCGCGGGCCGTGTTGCCGCTCAAATACAATGGCCGCGTGTTGGGGCAGGAAGTCATACGGCAGGTGCTGGCGTTCTTTTTCCTCTACGTGCTGGTGGGCATGGTGGGGGCCGTGTGCTTCGCGTTCTGCGGCTTCGACCTCGTGACCTCGTTCGCCATCTCGTTTTCGAGCATGAGCAACATCGGCCCGGTAACGGGGCAGGTGTGCAGCCTGTGCGCGGTGACGGACTATCCGGCCATCGCCAAATGGATTTCGATGTGGCTGATGCTCGTGGGGCGTTTGGGCTTGTTTACGGTATTGCTTATCGGGATGCCGTCATTTTGGAAGAATAAGTAAAGGCACTACCTTTGTTGTGCTGAAAAAATAGTAGCGTTATGGAAATGGAGTTGGATGAATGGTTTGAGCCGGTGGATGTGCCCGTGGGCGGCGACTGGCAGGGCGTGGCGGAAGTATATACCAAAGAGGCCGGTTTCCCCGATTTGTTGGGGAAGCGGATTGGCATTTTCAGCGTGGCCGAGAGCCGCGGCGAGAACGGCGGTCAGGTCTGCGACGGTGCGGACCGGGTGCGCGCTTGCTTCTACCGCCTGCACCCGCACGCTTTTTACGGCAAGATCGTTGACTTGGGCCGTCTGCGGACGGGTCAGAGCGTGGAAGACACGTATGCGGCCGTAGAGGAAGTCTGCTACCGTTTGCTGTTGCAGGGCACGCTCGTGGTGGTGCTCGGCGGCTCGCAGGACGTGACCTATGCCATGAGCCGGGCCTACGCGCGTATGCGGCAGGCCATCACGCTGCTCACGGTTGATTCGGGCTTCGACCTCGGTTCGCCCGAAGGGCCGATTGGCAACAAGTCGTATATGGGGCGCGTGGTCACGCAGTCGCCCAACCATATCTTCAACTACATCAACCTCGGCAACCAGGTCTATCTGAACGACGCGGCCGCCTTCGACCTGATGGACCGCCTGCAGTTCGACGACTACCGCTTCGGGCTGTTGCACGGCAGCATCGCCGAGGCGGAACCCGCTTTGCGCGGGGCCGACTGCGTGAGCGTCGATATGGCGGCGGTGCGCAAGGCCGACGCGCCCGGCAACGCCTATGCGTTCCCCACCGGCTTCTCGGCCGAGGAAATCTGTCAGCTCATGCGCTATGCCGGCACCAGCTATCAGGTGTCGTCGGTGGGCTTTTTCGACTACCACCCGGCTTGCGACCCCGAAGGCCGTTCGGCCATGTTGCAGGCGCAGATGCTGTGGTGTTTCATCGAGGGCGTGGAGTTCCGCATCAACGACCACCCGCTGGAAGGGCAATACGAATACAAGGTATATAAGGTCATGGGCGAGGGCGACGAGCCGGACGTGGAGTTCTACAAGTGCAAGCAGACCGACCGCTGGTGGGTGCTCCTGCCGTGTACGGAAGAACAGAAACAGCGTTATGGCCGCCATTATTTCATCCCGTGCACCTACAAAGACTACGAACAGGCTGTGGAGGGCAACAAGCCCGAACGCTGGTGGCGGGCTTACCGTCGTATAAAATAAACTAAATCTATATATCACTATGAAAAAACAATGGATGTTGTGGGCGATGGCGGCCCTGATCGCCGTGCCCGGTCTGGGTAACGCCCAGAAGAAGAAAACCGACGACAAGAAAGGCGCTTACGTCTTCACGGTTAAGAAAGAAGCCCCTGCGACGCCGGTCAAAGACCAATACCGTTCCGGTACCTGCTGGAGTTTCTCGGCGGTTTCGTTCCTGGAATCGGAATTGTTGCGCATGGGCAAGGGCGAATTCGACCTGTCGGATATGTATCCTGTATATATCTGCTATGTGAAGAAAGGCGACAAATACGTGCGTATGCACGGTGACGCTTATTTCCCGACGGGCGGCGCGAGCAACGACGTGGTGGATGTTTTGGAAACGCACGGCATCGTGCCGGAAGAAGTGTTCGCGGGCCTCAACTACGGCACCGACAAGCACGACCACAGCGAGTTGGACCGCGTGCTGAAAGGTTATTTGGAAGCGGTGGTCGGCGGCAAGACGTTGACGCCGGCTTGGCGCAAGGCCTACAACGGCATCTTGGAAGCCTATTTCGGCGAGAACCCGGTGGAATTCGAATACAACGGCAAGACCTATACGCCGCGCAGCTTCGCCGACGAATTGGGCCTGAAGGCTTCCGACTACGTGAAGCTGACCTCGTTCACGCACTATCCGTTCTATACCTATTATGAAATGGACGTGCCCGACAACTGGAACCACGGCCTGGTGTTCAACCTGCCGCTGGATGAGTTCGAAGCCGTGGTGGATAGCGCCATTATGAAAGGTTATACGCTCGTATGGGGCGGCGACGTGAGCGAACGCGGCTTCTCTTGGAAGAACGGCGTAGCCATCGTGCCCGACGAAGAGAGCGAGGACATCAAGGGTACCGACCGCGACAAATGGGAGAGCATGTCCGACAAGGAAAAGAAGGACGCCGCCTATAAGTTCGAGAAAATCGTGCCCGAAAAGACCATCGACCAGGCCGAACGTCAGAAAGGTTATGACGAATGGACTTCGACCGACGACCACGGGATGCACCTCGTAGGCATCGCTTACGACCAGAACGGCAACAAGTACTATAAGATTAAGAACTCCTGGAATACGTCCAACCCGCAGAAGGGCTATATCTATATGTCGGAAGCGTTTTTCCGCGCCAAGACGTTGGATATCATGGTGAACAAAGAAGCGCTGCCCGAATCGGTAAAGGCGAAGATGGCCGAATAGTTTTGGCTTGACGTGGAACAGACTTTAAAGGACAGGGCCGCCGATGAGGTGGCCCTGTTTCAAAAATTGGCGCGCTATTGCGCGTATCAGGAACGCTGCCGGCAGGAAGTGCGGCTCAAACTGTCGGGCTTGGGCGTGCGGGGCGCGGCCGAGACGGCGCGTTGGATAGAACGTCTGGAAGCCGAGGGCTTTTTGGACGAGAACCGCTTTGCCCGCGCGTATTGCCGCGGCAAGTTCCGTCAAAACCATTGGGGCCGCCGCAAAATCATCATGGGCCTGCGGGCCAAGGGCATTTCGGCCGGCGACGTGGCCGACGGCCTTTCCGAAATCGACGCCGGCGACTACGAAAGCACGGGGCGTGCCGTGTTGCAGACCAAAGGTTGGCAAACCGCCCTGAGCCGCGGCTTCGAGGCCGCGCTGCTCCGCGAGTGGGCCAAAGACCTGGCGGTGGAAGTGGGGGAAGAGGACGAAGAGGAGGTAATCCCTCAATGAGGGATTTTCATCAATCGAGGTGGGCGCTGAAAATAAAAGGGCAGGGTAATTCGCCGGACATTTGAAGCACGATGCTGTCGTGGCGGATATAGTAAGTGCGCGGAAATTTTTCGGTTAGGCGCAACAGTTCTTTTTTATGGTTGCGGATGATAAAATTCGGCTCGAAAATTTTTCTGAAAAACCGATTTTCCATCACGCTGTCGCCCAAAGCCAACCCTATCACTTTATCGGCTACGGGAAATCGGGCACATTCTTTGAGGTTGCCTATCGAATTGAGGCAGTGGGGGCAAGTGTACGAAAAAGCGAAGACCAAGTAGGTGCTGTCGGGCGAAGTCTCCACAAATTCGCTCAAAACCGAATCGTGCAACGCCATATGGGTGGTTTTGTAGGAAACGGGTTCTTGGTAGGTATATCCGACAAAAAAGGCCAACACGCCCGCGCCGACGAGTACGGGTGCCAACACGCGGACACCGGGCGTAAAATCTCCGTATTTTTCTCTTTTCAAATAGGCGAGAAACAATAAAATCAGTAGCACGGTATTCCTTATATATAGAAATAAGGGGCTGGCATTGAGGGCCTGCCACGGGCCGAAGCAACCGCAGTCTGTATTGCCCTCAAAAATCAGGGCATAACTGTACATTATCGTGAAAAACAACACCATGCCAAATGCAAGCGGTATGGTGTAGCGTAGTTCGGTCCGAAGGATTAAAAGACCTCCCAACAGAAACTCAATGATAATGATAAAGGGGGATAGAAAGGAAAAACGGGGAAAGCCGTACCGCACGATGGTTTCGGCAAAGGCCGCCGCGTCGCACGCTTTGGCAATGGCGGAAACGACAAACAGAAGTCCTACAAGGAAACTATAGGGATTGACCCGTTTCATGCTCAATACAAGAAGAAAGAAAAGGGGGTAGAGGTGGAAACGATGTAAACTACCCCTCTTTTCTCAACCCATAGATTTACTTGCAAGTAATGTCTTTATAAGACTCGTAATCCGCGTACTCTTTTTCCAATTTTTTGGTTAAATCCTTGCAATTGTCAGCATCGTAGTTCGCAGGATAGTCTTGAAACATATACACATCACTATCCCTATCTGCAGCGGCCGTCTTTGTGTAGGTAATCGTGCATGTACAATCTTTTTTGCAAGAACTCATCAACGCGGCAAGGCTTGCGATGGC
>CAMXAS010000061.1 GCA_947179195.1 uncultured Bacteroidales bacterium | reverse complement strand
CCGCCCTGTTGGGGCAGGCCATCCAACGCCCCGAAAACGTAAGCCGGATTCCCAACGGCTACGACCCCGACCTCTACGCGTTCCAACCGTTGACCGCCCCTACATTCAATATCGTCTATACGGGCCGGGTGTTCAACTTGGCCTTGCGCGACCCGTCCCTGCTGTTGCAGGCCATGGCAAAAGGACGGCGCGAACGGGCCGCCTGGGCCTCCGACGCACGGCTGGTCTTTTACTGCGACCCTGCCTCGCAACAACGCATGACCGAATGGGCCGCCCGCTTCGCACCCGAACTGCGCCTGGGCACGCCCGCCGCCCCTTGCGCCGACGCCCCGCTCCAACTCTACGATTATATCGCCGCCGAACGTATCCCGGAGGTCTTGAACCGCGCCTCCGTCCTGCTCGTCCTGACGAACCGCCCGCCGACCGCGGCCCCGACCGACCAGACCGCCGAGCTCGCGCGGACGCGCCTCTACCGTCCTTGGCGCTGGGCGTTTCAAAAAACCGCCGAACGCCGGCCGCAAGGCGTGCTCACGACCAAGCTTTTCGAAGCCATCGGCGTGGAGAAGCCGATTCTCTGCGTCCGTAGCGACGAAGGGCCGATTGCCGGCCTGTTGCGCGAAAACGGTCAGGGTTGCGCGGCTTCCACGGTCGAAGAAGTCGAAAACTTCCTCGCCGCCGCCCATGCCCAATGGAAAGCCCAAGGCTACACGCACACGCCCGGCAAGCCCGAACTGCGCCGGCAATACCGGCGTGACGAGCAGGCCCGCCAATTCGAGCGGCTGTTTCTCAGCCTGTCGGGCTGGCCGTCCGACCCCTCGGCAGCCAATCAAATAAAAGAACTATAAACCAATTAAATAACAAAACCATGAACCTCACAAAGAAACTTGAGAAAGCGATCAATCAACAGATTACCGCTGAATTTTGGTCTTCCCGCCTCTACACGGCCATGTCGTTCTACTGCGAGAAAGACGGTTTGGACGGCTTCGCCCACTGGCTCCGCAAGCAGGCCGAGGAAGAAAACGAACACGCCTACAAGATGGCCTCCTACCTTATCAAACGCGGCGGCACCGTCGTGTTGGGCAAGGCCGAAGACACGCCGAACACGTGGAAGGATTTGGCTGACGTATTCAAAGCCGTTTACGCCCACGAATGCAAGGTGTCGAAGATGATCGACCAACTCGTCACGCTGGCGGAAGCCGAAAAAGACAAGGCGACCGAGCTGTTCTTCTGGGACTTCGTCCGCGAACAAATCGAGGAGGAAGAAACAGCGGGCGCGATTGCCGAACGCATCGCCAAATTCGGCAAGACGCATCTGTATGAGCTGAACCAGCAGATGATGGGCCGCTAGGACGCCCCGTTCGGCATAAAAAAAGGAGAGGGTCAACCCTCTCCTTTTTTTATCGCTATGGTTATCGTTAAAACAACTGGTCGCGTTTATCGTCCTCGGCCAGATTACGCAAGCGTTCCACCAGGCTGCGTTTCATCTCGTCTTCCGGCATCTTGGCCAACTCCCGCGCAATCAAGGCTTCCCCCTCTTTCCGCGTCCGTTCGCCGGCATAGTCCTTCAGGTATTCGGCCAGCGTCATGATGGCGTTGGGCGTGCAGAAACGGCCTATGAAGCCCGGTATCGCGTATTCCATAAAATGCTCGCCGGTACGGCCCACCCGGTAGCAGGACGTGCAGAACGACGGAATGAAGTCGCGCGAAAGCAACCAGCCGATGGCTTCGTCCAACGTCCGGTTGTCGCCAATCTGAAACTGCTCTTTCTCCAGTTTCTGCGCATCCGTGATGTTTTCCTTTTCATGGTAGGCGCCGATTTCGAGCCGCGTGCCGGCGTCGATTTGCGAAACGCCGAACTCCATAACCTCGTCGCGGATGGCCGGCGACTCGCGCGCCGTCATAATCAGGCCCGTATAAGGCACAGCCAAGCGCAAGACGGCCACCAACTGCTTGAACTGCGCGTCGGTGGTCTGATACGGCAAGGCCAAATCCAAACCGTTGGCCGGCTGGATGCGCGGGAAACTGATGGTGTGCGGGCCGACGCCGTAACGGCCTTGCAGATGCAACGCATGGGAAACCAAGCCCATGACCTCGAAACGCCAGTCGTACAGGCCGAACAGCGCGCCGATGCCCATGTCGTCACATCCGGCCTGGAAGGCGCGGTCCATGCCGTCAAGCCGCCACATGAAGTTGCCTTTCAACGTATTGGCGGGATGATATTTGGCATAGGTCTCCTTGTGGTAGGTCTCTTGGAAAATCTGATAGGTGCCGATGCCGGCCTGCTTCACGGTCTTGAAGCCCTCGATGTCGAGGGGCGCGGCATTGATGTTGACGCGGCGGATTTCGCCATGCCCGTTTTTCGTACCATAGACGACTTCCACCGTATGCGCGATGAATTCGGGCGAATAGGCCGGCGACTCGCCATAGACGAGAATCAGCCGCTTGTGGCCTTCGGCCTCCAACGACTTGACTTCCTGCACCAATTCTTCATCGCTCAGCGTCCGTCTCACCGTAGAGGTCAAGCTGCGGCGGAAACCGCAGTAAAGGCAGTCGTTCACGCAGTGGTTGCCGATGTAAAGCGGGGCGAACAACACGATACGGTTGCCATATACCTCGCGTTTGAGCTTGCGGGCCGCCTGATAGATTTCCTCCAACAGTTCCGGGCTCTTGACCGCCAACAAAGCCGCCGTTTCTTCCAGATTCAGCGCCTTCTTTTCCAAACTTTTAGCCAGTACTTCACGTACCTTTCCCGCATCTTCCTTCTGTTCCAACAGCCGAAAGATGTAAGCGTCGTCTATAAAATCGATCGCGCCTTTCGACAAGGTCATATCCATGGTTACAATATATTAAACAGTTGTTCTTTAATCTTTTCCAATTCGTCTTTCATCTCGACGACCAAACGTTGCATCTCCACCTCGTTCGATTTGGAACCAAGCGTGTTGATTTCGCGTCCCATCTCCTGCGCGATGAAGCCCAGTTTCTTGCCCGCGCCGTCCTCGTCGATGCTCTCGCGGAAATAACGGCAATGCTTGGCGAGCCGGACCTTTTCCTCGGTCACGTCCCATTTCTCGAGATAATAAATCAAACTCTCCTCGAAACGGTTACGGACATCCGGCTGGCTTTCCCACTGCGCGTTCCACTCCTGCAAGGCCTTCGTCAATTTCTCCTTGATACGGGCCAGACGGCCTTTCTCGAACGGCTCCACGGCCGCCAATTTCTCCTCTATGAGCGACACCCGCAACAACAGGTCTTTTTTCAAACCTTCGGCTTCCTGCGCGCGGAAACGATCGACGGCCGCCAGCACCTCGCCGGCCAAGGCCCGCAACGCTGCGCCTGCCGCGGCCAACTCTTCGGGCGTGCATTCCACCTCCTCGGGGCGGCGCCACGCATCGGGTTGCATAACCAAGGCCTGCCCCAACGCGGCCGGCCACCACCCCGGCATCGACTCGGGCTGGGACGCGCTCCACTGCGCGAACTGCCGGTAGGCCTTATCCAAGAACTCCGTCCGCAATTCCGGCAAGCGCCCCGCTTCACCCGCTTCGTCCCGCACCGTCACGTAGATATCCACCTTGCCGCGCTGCAAGCGGTCGGCCACCAGCGTGCGCAGGTCGTTTTCCAACTCCTTATAGGGGCCGCTCCAGCGCCAATTCATATCCAACACCTTGGAATTGACGCTCTTGATTTCCATCGTCATCTTTTTGCCCTGCCAAGTGCGGATGCCTTTGCCGTAGCCGGTCATCGATTTAATCATAACACACAATGTTTTATACGTCAAATCCCTGGCCGGCCCCGTTCCGTCGGGGTCAACCGTCCTACAAATTTACGCCAAACATACGAATTCGCAAACTTTGATGCCGGTTTTGGAAATAAGGCGCAAGTTTGGTAAGTTTGTAATTCCTATGCTGGAGAACTACAACACGCAACTGTTCGACGATAACCTGCGTCTGTTCAGCGCGATGATAGACGACATCCGCGCGGCTGAGAAATACATTTATTTAGAGACGTACCGGTTCGGAGAGGACGCCATCGGCAAGCGTTTTCGGGAAGCCCTGTTGCTGAAAGCACAGGAAGGCCTGGACATCCGCCTGCTCGTGGACGCTTACGGCACGCAAGCCAACGAACTCTTTTTCGCCGACCTGCTGGCCGCCGGCGTCAAGTTGCGCTACTTCAAGAAAATCAAGTTCTTCCTATCCAATACGTTTGCCCGCAACCACACGCGCAGCCACCGCAAACTGCTGCTCATAGACGATAAAATCACATATATCGGGTCGTCCAACCTCACGTCCTATTCCATCAGCTGGCGCGACCTGAACCTGCGGATTCAAAGCCCCATCACGCACAAGTTCCGCGGCGTGTTCTTCAAGAACTACGAGCAATACAAGTTCTACGAACTCGTGCCGTTCGAGAAAAAGAAAATCATCTCCTACCACGGCTACAACATCATACAGGACACGCCTTCGGCTTATTATCAGATCATACGCGACTACACGCTCAACCTGATTCAGAACGCCCGGCACGAAATCCTCATAGAGACGCCCTATTTCCTGCCCGGCCATAAACTGCGCAAGGCCTTGACGGAAGCGGCCTCACGCGGCGTAACGGTCAAAATCTACCTGCCGCTGCATTCCGACGTGCCGATCATCGACCTGTTGCGCAACAAATATCTGGGGCCGCTCTACAAACAAGGCGTCCAATGGCGGCTGTTCACGCCCGACAACCTGCACGCCAAATGCCTGCTCATCGACGGCAAGCGGTTCTTCATGGGGTCGGCCAATTTAGACTACCGCAGTTTCCGCTACCAATACGAAATCATGCTCTACGGCGAACACGCCGACACCGTGCGGCTGTTACAGGCGCATATCGCGGAGACCGACCGGCAGTGCCGCGACCTCGACTACGAGAAATGGAAGAACGTGCCGTGGCTGTACCGCTTTGCGGAATGGCTCATCACGCCGTTCCGACGGCTGTTCTGAACCCCGAACCGAAAACTTTAAATACCTGACGATATGAACGAAATCCTGAACCAACTGAAACCGGAAGGCGTTTGGCGCTATTTCGGAGAAATCCTGCGCATTCCGCGTCCGTCCAAGAAAGAGGAAAAGATACGGGAATACCTGCTCGCGTTCGGGCGGGAACACCGTTTGGAAACCATCGCGGACGAAACCGGCAACGTCCTGATACGCAAGCCGGCCACGCCGGGTATGGAGAACCGTCAGGGGGTTATCCTGCAAGCCCATATGGATATGGTGTGCGAAAAGAACGCCGACTCCAAACACAATTTCGACACCGACCCGATTGAGGTGCATATCGAAGACGGCTGGCTCAAGGCCAAAGACACGACGCTGGGTGCGGACAACGGCATCGGCTGCGCGTTCGGCCTGGCCGTCCTGGCGGATGACAGCCTCGTACACGGCCCGGTGGAATGCCTGTTCACGGTGGATGAAGAAACGGGACTGACGGGGGCGTTCGGGCTGAAACCCGGCTTCCTGCAAGGCAAAATCCTGCTCAACCTCGATTCGGAGGACGACGGCCAGTTCTTTATCGGCTGTGCGGGCGGCATCGACACGCTGGCCGAAGTGCCGGTACCGACCGAAGCGCGGCCCAAGACGCACACGCGCGCCTATACGATACAGGTAAGCGGCCTCAAAGGCGGCCACTCCGGCGACGACATCAACAAGGGGCTCGGCAACGCCAATAAATTCCTCGTGCGCTTCCTCTGCGCCCAAACCGCGCCGCTGTCGCTGCGCGTGAGCGACCTGCACGGCGGCAACCTGCGCAACGCCATCGCGCGCGAAGCCTCCGCCACCGTCGCCCTGCCCGAAGACCGCGTAAAGACGATGCTGGAAGCCGTGGCGCATTACGAATCCGTCTTGAAACGGGAGTTCAAGACCGAACCCAACCTGCGCATCCAGGCCGTGGAGGCCGCGCTGCCCGAAAAGGTGTGGACGCTCGACCGCCAGATGCGCTTCTGCGACGCGATGTTCGCCTGCCCGCACGGCGTGCTGCGCATGAGCTCCGACATCCCCAACTTTGTGGAAACGTCCACCAACCTGGCCTCCATGCACTACGAACCCGAAAACGGCCTGATCCGCCTCAGCACGAGCCAACGCTCGTCGGTCGAATCGGCCAAGGTGGCGGCCGCCGAACGCATCGCGGCCTGCTTCCGCCTCATCGGCCCGGACGTCCGCATCAGCCACAGCGACGGCTACCCCGGCTGGACGCCCGACCCCGCCTCGCCGATTCTGAAAATCTGCACCGATACGTTCCGCGAACTGTTCCATGAAGAGCCCTTGGCCCTGGCCATCCACGCGGGCTTGGAGTGCGGCCTTTTCGCGACCAAATATCCGGGCATGGACATGGTGTCTTACGGCCCGACGATGCGCGGCGTGCACTCGCCCGACGAACGGCTGCAAATCGACACCGTGGAACGCTGCTGGCGGCTGACCGTCGAAATCCTGAAACGCATCCCCGTTAAATAAAGACCCGCTATGTACACGGTTTTTACCGAACGGCGCGCCATCATCTTCGCGGCGGAAGCCGAACTGGCTTCCGCCCGCGAAAAGGCCGCCCTCTGGACGGAGTTGTCGGACGAACAGCTTAAAATCACGGCCTTCCGTACGGACAACGCCTTTTTCGACCACCTGTTGGCCGTGGAAGAGACCGACAACATCCTCGTGCGGAGCGACGCCCCCGCCGTGGCTTTCGCGGCTTTCAAACAACGTTTTGAAGTCATCCGCGCGGGCGGCGGCCTCGTGCGGCATGGCAACCGCTACTTATATATCTACCGGCGCGGTTTCTGGGACTTACCCAAGGGCAAACAGGAGAAAGGCGAAGCCATACGCGACACCGCCTTGCGCGAGGTGGCCGAAGAAACCGGCCTGACGCCGCTTGTCCTGCGCGAAGACCTGCCGACGACCTATCATCTGATTCGCCGCAAACACGATATCGCGCTCAAAGAATGCGTCTGGTA
>CAMXAS010000060.1 GCA_947179195.1 uncultured Bacteroidales bacterium | reverse complement strand
GCCGGACTTTGCAACAAATCGGGGCGGTCTTTGAGACAGACGCCCGGACTTTTGATAATGAGCGGAAAGGCGGCCGCGGCCTCGATATAGCGTTCGCCCGTGGCGAAATCCACAAACGGGTCGGCCTGCCAAAGCGCGGCGTCCCGCACGCCCTCGTTGCGGTCACAGACCGTTATCGGCAACTGCGGATACAGCCGGCGCAACAGCCGGTAGCTGCTCTCGCCCTCGCGGCCGGCACCCAACAGCGCCACCCGCCCCGCGGGTCTTACGACCGCATCGAAAAGCCCCTGTAATGCCGAATCCTCCATACGCCGTTGCCGCAATCGTTTATGCCTTGTCAAATATACGGGCCGTTTTCAGATAGCGTTCCAGCCCTTCCAAAAATTCCGGCGGCAGCGCGTGCGGCGTATATAAGCCGCGCCACACCGCATCCGGCACCGGTTGCCGCGCCGCTTCCGACGCAAAATAGGCGTCCAAGAGCGGATACGCGCCCGGCTCGGCCTCGGCCATCGGGCGCAACTGCTGCAACGCCCAATTGACTTCCGACACGGTGCCGACGCATTCAAACGGCTTGACGGGCGTTTCGCCGTCCAATTCCTTCAACAGCGGCAGCATCGCGGCGTCGGCCAGCAGGTTGCGGCCGAAGATACGCGCCAAGTCGGCCTGCGGCAGAAAAGGCGAAAAGATGATGTAGGCGAACAGGCACTTGGCGCAATGCCCGCACCAGATATCCTGCTTGCTGCCCGCGTTGCAGCTCTTGAACACCGCATGATAGGCCTTGCAGTCGCTGAAGACGCGCGCAATCGCCAGCTCGCTCAGCGGCCTGAGGAAGCTGAAATAGTAAAACGAGGGCGAAACGTACCGCGCCACGTAGTCACGGAAATCCGATTCAAATTCAAACGATTTGGAATACTGATGGTTGACGGTGCTGCCCGCCACCGTACTCTCGTTCGCACTGCTTTCGTTCGAGAGCGCGATGTAACGGCGGCCGCTCAAAGCCGCCACCAATAGCGTGGCGAATGCCAGCAAGGCCGAAAACGGCGTATGGCCGTTGAGGAAGCCTTGGGCGTTGAGTTCGAGCAAAAGCGGGTCGAGGCTGCGGTTCAGCACCGCGATGTCGTTTTCGGCCTTGCCGCCGGCCGCGCAGCAGGCCAGCGTGGCGCCGCGCGGATTGAGGATGAGCGGCAGGAGGCCGTCCGCCCCTTCCGCCCGCGTATGCGACAGCACCTCCCAGGTCACGACCGAATCCTTGCCGCCGCCGATGGGCACGATGACGCGCGGCGCCAATGGCATTTCCACCGCCCCGCAAGCCGTGGCCGAAGCCGCCTTGACCCTCACCGTCATGAAATCGGCCTGCGTCACACCGTGCAGCCCGTTGAGATAGAAATACTCGCCCAGTCCGTTGAAATAAAGTTTTTTCCAAAAGGCCACGGCGGCTTCGTCCAAACACAGGCCGTCCGGGCAACGGATTTCCACGACGGGCGAAGCCGTGGCTTTCCAATAGCTGACCAATTCGGCCAGCCCGAGTTGAAACAACAGATTGCGCCACAGGGCCGGCGGCACGTTGTCCGCCGCATAGAACGGCCGCGCCGGAACACGCCATTCGGGCCGATATACAAAGGCTTCCTTGCCATCGGCATCGTAAACGACGAAGCGGTAGCGCACATGAAGGCTGTAAGAAGCCGCGCCCGCCTGCAAAGGCAATTCCTCATACCCTTCGTAAACGAACAAAGGGTACTGCCGACGAAGCCGCGCGTACAAATCCCGGTTGTCTTTCATGACTAAGCCAACATGGCCTTGACCAAAGCCTGCGCGCTTTGAAAAATCTGTCCGATCCGAACGCCGTTCAGCATATAGCACGGCGTTGTATATACCTTATGCGCCGCATCCGCGCTGACCTGCGCCGCATCCGTGGCCTCGTGCACGCCGCCCATCGCCGCGATGTGCGCGGCGGTCCGCGGGTCTTTGCCTATCGTGAGTTTGACGCCCGGCAGCAGATGCGCCAGGATGACGGGCGCGATGCACATCGCGCCGATCGGTTTTCCGGCGGCGTGCATCGCAAGCACCGCCTGCCGAACCTCCCCGTCCACCGTCATGCGCTCGCCGTCGGTGGCGTAAGTGGACAGGTTCTTGGCCGCGCCGAAGCCGCCCGGCAGAATCAGGGCGTCGAATTCATCGGCACGGAAAGAAGACAGCGGCGCAATCTCACCCCGGGCGATGCGCGCCGCCTCCACGAGCACGTTGCGCTGTTCGGCCATGGGTTCGCCGGTCAGATGGTTCATGACCACGGCCTGCGCCTTGTCGGGCGCGAAAATGGAATAAGAGGCGCCGTAGAGGTCGATTGCCAACAGCGCCATCATGCTCTCGCCTATCTCGCTGCCGTCGAACACGCCACAGCCCGATAGAATCACCGCTATCTTCTTCATATCCAAAGTTGTGTTTAGAAAGGACTACTCACTGTCTTTCAGGAAACGCTCGGCTTCCATCGCGGCCATACAGCCGGTGCCGGCCGCCACGATGCCCTGACGGAAATGCAAGTCCTGAACGTCGCCGGCGGCGAATACGCCCGGTACGGACGTGCGCGTCGAACCCGGTTCGGTCTTGATGTAGCCGTTGGGGTGCAGTTCGAGCTGACCTTTGAACAGCGCCGTATTCGGCGTATGGCCGATGGCGACGAAGAAGCCCGTGATGTCGATTTTCTTGTCTTCGCCCGTCTGTACGTTCTTGAGCAAAGCGCCGGTCACACCGCTTTCATCACCCAAAATCTCCTGCGTGACGTGGTGCCATACCATCTCGATTTTCGGATTGCTCAACACGCGTTCCTGCATCACCTTGGAGGCGCGCAGTTCGTCACGGCGCACAATCATATATACCTTATTGCAGAGATTGGTCAGGTAGCTGGCTTCTTCGGCCGCCGTATCGCCGCCGCCCACTACGGCCACATCCTGGTTCTTGTAGAAGAACCCGTCGCAGGTGGCGCAGGCGGAAACGCCCTGTCCGTTGAATTTCTTTTCGGATTCCAAACCGAGCCAGTTGGCGGAAGCGCCGGTAGCCACGATGACCGTTTCGGCCAAAATCTCGGTCTTGTTTTCGGTAACGACCCGGAACGGACGTTTGGAAAAGTCCACTTCCTCAATCGTGCCGGGACGGATGTCGGCCTTGAAACGCTTGGCCTGTTCGCGCAGGTCTTCCATGAGTTGGGGGCCGGTAACGCCCTTCGGGTAGCCGGGGAAGTTCTCCACTTCGGTCGTAATCGTCAACTGACCGCCGGGCTGGTAGCCCTCGTACAATACGGGTTTGAGGTCGGCGCGCGCCGCATAAATCGCGGCCGTGAAGCCCGCGGGGCCGGAGCCGATGATTAAGCATTTTACAGTTTCCATAGTATCTATTGGTTTTAATTTTCCATTAAATCTTGACGGGGAACGAGGCGGGCGACGCCTGGAAGCCCGTCACCGGGATGCCCGCGAGTTCCAGCACGACATACAGCATCAGGTACAGGCCGAACAGGAACAGCAACACGCCCACGATACGGTTCACGATGCGCATCGTCCGGGCCGTCATATAAGGTTTGAGCCGATAGGCGATCAGGCTCTTGATTAAATCCGTCGTCAGCACCGTCAACAGGGCGCAACTGAAAAACACCACGACGCTCAGTTTGTGGATTTGGCCGTTTTCGGTGTTCTGCCCCATGATAATCCCCACCCAAAAGAACCAGAACAGCCAAGTGGCCGGATTGGCCATATTGGTCAGAAAGCCGCGCAGGAAATCGACCCACCACGACGGCCCCTTGTATTCTTTCTTCAACTGGATTTCCTGGGACTTCTTCATAAAGGTCTCCGCATCCACACGCATACGGTAGGTATAGATGCCGTAACCGACGAGGATGGCGCCGCCCACCAGCCCGATGATATGTTTGGCCGTCGGCAGTTCGAACAGCTTGGCCGCCCCGTAGAACGAAATGCATACGAGCGCGGAATCGCTCAGGAAGATGCCGAACGCCAAACGCATGGCGGCCTTGAAACCGTTGCGCAGGCTGGTTTGCACGAGCGAGAAGAAGGCGGGCCCCAGCATGACCGCCAGGCCCAATCCCAACAAAATCCCTTCCACGCACGTATGCCAAATCATCCTAACGTTCCTTTTTTACTTTTTCCGCGCCTTCCGCCCCGATGCCGTCAGCCTCGAACTGGAACGGCAACAGGCGTTCAATGCCTTCAAATACCACAATCTTATGCCGTGCCCCCTGCAATATCACGCGGATGGGTTGCCCGTAACGGCGTTCGTATTCCATGAGCGACTCCCGGCAGGCCCCGCACGGACTGATCGGATAGTCCGCCGCCTGCCCGTCGGCCGACTGCGCCGCCACGGCCAAGGCCGCTATCGGCACCCCCGGATGGTTGGCGCCGGCCGCGAAAACGGCCACGCGCTCGGCACAAAGCCCGGACGGAAACGCGGCGTTTTCCTGATTGCTGCCGCAAACGGTATCCCCGTTCGCCAGCCGCACGGCCGCGCCCACCCTGAAACCCGAATACGGCGCATAGGCGTTCGCCACACAACGGCGCGCCTGTTGCAACAGGGCCGCGTCTTCGGCCGGCAACGCGCGTTCGTCGTCGTATTCCTCGTAGTCTATCGTGATGGCTTTGCGCATCTTATCTTCTTTCCTTAAAAAACGCCTGCAACAGCGCGCTGCTCTCGTCGGCCATGAGCCCGCCCTCACAGCGGGTCTTGGGATGCAGTAGCGATGGCTTCACGCGCGTACAGCCGCGCTTGGGGTCGGCCGCGCCATAGACGATGCGGCTTACCTGCGTCCAATAGGCGGCGCCGGCGCACATACAGCAGGGTTCGAGCGTTACATACAGCGTGCAGTCGGTCAGGTACTTGCCGCCCAAATACTCGGCGGCGGCCGTAAACGCCTGCATCTCGGCGTGCGCCGTGGCATCGTGCAGCGTCTCGGTCAGGTTGTAGCCCTTGCCGATAATCCGGCCGTCGGCCACGACCACGGCCCCCACCGGCACCTCGCCGGCTTCCAGGGCCCGTTGCGCCAATTTGAACGCTTCCCGCATGAAATAGCGGTCTTCCCGCTCCGTCGTCTCTTGCACGGTTTTGTCGTTTTACCCAACCTCCAAAGTTAAGCCAAAACCCCGATATAAACAAATTTTGAAATTATGGCGGACTTTTGCTACCTTTGTCGGTATCCCGTTTTCATCGCCCATGAAGAAAAAACACATCGCCTTTTCGCGGGTCGCCAACCGGCTCAACCTCGTATTCGTCTTCATTACGGCGATTCTGCTGGCCATTACGTTTTGGTACACGCAGGTCATGATTTCCAGGATACAGTCGGAAGAACAGCTTAAAATCCGCAACTGGGCGTCGTCGTTGCAACAGCAGACCGAACTGATGGAATATACGCGCACGCTGTTCGCCAATCTGGAATTAGAGGAGCGCAAATACGCCATGATATGGTCGTATGCCTACGAACGCCTGCTTTCCACGAACACCTCGCCGCAGGAATTCGATTTCTTCATCCGCATCATTTCCGACAACCATTCCATCCCGTTCATGGTCGTGGACGAGAAGGGCCGCATCGTGGAGGCGCACGGCGAGACGTTCGAGGTGACCGACAGCCTGGCGGTGGAAACGCCGCGCTACGACGAATACACGCATTACGACCCGATTTCCGTGACGGCGGAACGCGAACGCTATCTTTTCTATTATAAACCTTCGGCCACGTTCATCCGGCTGCACAACCTGCTGGAAGAACTGTCCCGCTCGTTCAGCATCACGGCGGCCGCGGAATTCATCTCGGCCCCCATCGTCATCACCGACGAATCCCGCACGCGCATCATCCAATACGCCAACATCGACCCCGACCGGTTTTACAGCCGCAAGAGCATAGAACGGCTGCTCGACCGCATGGGCAAGGACAACCCGCCGATTGTCATCGACGCCTTGGAGGACACGCACGAGAAGATGTATGTCTTCTACAACGCCTCACCGCTGTTGAGGGGGTTGCGCTATCTGCCGGTCGTGCTGTCGTTCGCACTGTTCGCGTTGCTCATCGGCATCGCGTTCCTGCTCAACCTTTCGCGCCGCAACGAGCAAAACCAGGTGTGGTGGGGCATATCGAAAGAAACGGCGCACCAGTTGGGCACGCCGCTCTCCTCGCTCTTGGCCTGGATAGAATTCTGCAAACTGCAGCCCGACGAGCCGCTCGCACCCGACACGCTGGCCGAAATGGAGAAAGACGTGCTGCGCCTGCAGATGATTGCGCAACGCTTTTCCCAAATCGGCTCCATCCCGGAACTGAAAGCCGAGAACATCATCCCGGTCATCTACCGCGCCATCGACTACCTCAGGGTGCGGACGTCCAAACACATCCATTACCATATCACGCCGGCCGAAAACGAAACGGTTTACGCTTACCTCAACGCCGACCTGTTCGAATGGGTTATCGAGAACCTGTGCAAGAACGCCGTGAACGCCATCGGCGGCGGCGAGGGCGACATTTTCGTGAACATCCAGACCGACCCGCAACAGGTGTATATCGATATACGCGATACGGGCAAGGGGATGCCGCACAATATGTTCTCCTCCATCTTCGATGCCGGCTTCACGACCAAGACGCGCGGCTGGGGCTTGGGCCTGACGCTGAGCAAACGCATCGTCAAATCGTATCACAAGGGGCGGATTTACGTCAAATCGTCGGTCGTGAACGAAGGCACGACGTTCCGCATCGTGCTGAACGCGGCCCCGCCGCCTGAAAGCGAGACACAGGCATGAGCACGGCCGGGCTTTACATCCATGTGCCTTTCTGCGAAGCGAAGTGCTGCTACTGCGCGTTTTATTCGGTGGCGGACCCGACCTATCGGCACGCCTATGTCGATGCCGTGTTGCGGGAAGCGGCCCAACGGTTGGAAGAAGCGGACACGCCTTGGCGCGAAGCCGTTTTCGACACGCTGTATCTCGGCGGCGGCACGCCCTCGGTGCTTTCCATCGCCGACTGCGTGCGGCTTTTCGAAGGGCTGAACCGTCTGTTCCGATGGAGCGCGTCGCCCGAAATCACGTTTGAACTCAATCCGGAGCACCGCGGCCTGCTATCCGACCTCAAACGGCATACGCCCGTCAACCGGCTCAGCATGGGCAT
>CAMXAS010000059.1 GCA_947179195.1 uncultured Bacteroidales bacterium | reverse complement strand
TTTCACTATCTTTGCCGTCTAAGAAAAACAGTCCGGATTGTCGCTGCCCGCAAGGGGAGAGGAAAGTCCGGGCAACACAGAGCCACCATACTTCCTAACGGGAAGGCGTCCGCGAGGGCGACAGACAGTGCCACAGAAAACAAACCGCCGCCGGGCAACCGCCGGTAAGGGTGAAAACGCGAGGTAAGAGCTCACGCTTGGCTTAGCGATAAGTCCAAGGGTAAACCTTATGGGTTGAAAGATCAAATATACCGTATGTCAAGGCGGGCTCGGCCGATGACGGGGGGTAGATCGATGGAGGCGCGGAGCGATCCGCGTCCTAGATAAATGACAATCGCCGGATGTCCGTCATCCGGTACAGAACCCGGCTTACAGGGCTGTTTTTCTTTTCTTAAATAATTGCTATCTTTGGGGATATTAAAGAAAGGACAGGAATATGCCTGAAATGATATTGAATTCGGAAGTCGGCCGCTTGCGGGGCGTGGTGTTGCACCGTCCCGGCGTGGAAATCGAGCGGATGACGCCGGCCACGATACACGAAGCCCTGTACAGCGATTTGCTGGGCAGCGAGGTGGCCCGTCAGGAATATACGCAACTGGAATCCTTCCTTTCGCGGGTAACGACCACCTATTGTTTCGACGATTTGCTGGCGGAGACGCTGGGCGAAGCGGAAGCCCGCCGCGCGTGCATGGCGCTGCCGGTCTGCGCAACCTTGCCGGAGGCTGAAAAAGCCTATATGCAGGGGCTTTCGGCGGCGCAACTGAGCCGTTATCTCATCGAGGGCGACGCGGACATCGCCAACCCGCAGAGACGGTGGCGTCCGCTCTACAACCTTTACTTCACGCGCGACATCGGCGTGCGGTTCAACGACCGCAGTATGCCCACGCATATGTCCACGGCGGTGCGCGCGCCCGAAGCGGCGCTCACCGGCCTCATTTACCGTTATCATCCTTTGTTCGCCAAGCATACGCAGTGGGTCGATCCCTGGCCTGAGAGCCAAGGCGCCGCTTTGGAGGGAGGCGACTTCCTCGTGGCCGATAAGGATGTGTTCCTTATCGGCCAGGGCGCGCGCTCCAATGCCGAGGGCGTCCGTCAGTTCATCCGTATGCGTTCGGCCGTGTCGGAGGAATTCCACGTGCTGACGCAGGAACTGCCGCACGAGCCGGAGTCGTTCATCCATCTGGATATGGTCTTCACGCTGCTGGGGCGCCGCCATTGCATGGTTTACAAGCCGCTGCTGGAAGGCCGTCTCAAGACCCGCCTGCTCACCGTGCGCCACGGCGAGGTGCGGGAAGAGCCCGTTGACCACCTGCTCGCCGGTTTGGAACGTTTGGGGCGCGCTTATACGCCGGTGTTCTGCGGCGGTGGCGATACGCTCTACCAGGAGCGCGACCAGTGGCACAGCGGGGCCAATTTCTTCGCCGTGGCGCCGGGGCATATCATGGGCTATGGCCGCAACCGCCGCACGATAGAGGCTTTGGACGCGGCCGGTTTCGCCGTCAAGCCCGTGCGGGAATGTCTCGACGGCCGCCAGTCGTTCGACGTGGACGACGAGGCGCATCCGGCGGTTTATACGATTGAGAGCGCGGAGCTCGTGCGGGGCGGCGGCGGTTGCCGTTGCATGACGATGCCGATAGACCGCGAATCCCTGTAACCCTATTTGAAAATTATAAAATCCGTTATATCCATGAATCAAATGACCTTCGGTCTCGTCGTTTTTCCAGGCTCGAACTGCGACCACGATATGCAGTATATGCTGGAACATCTGCTGAACCAAAAAGTGGAGGTGTTGTGGCATAAGGACACGCGTCTGCCGAAAAAGTGCGACGCCATCGTGTTGCCGGGCGGTTTCTCCTATGGCGACTACCTGCGTTCCGGCGCGTTGGCGCGTTTTTCGCCCATCATGAACGAAGTGATGAATTTCGCCGACAAGGGCGGTTACGTCATCGGCATCTGCAACGGTTTCCAGATTCTCTGCGAGTCGGGGCTGTTGCCGGGCGCGTTGTTGCACAACGATACGCGCAAGTTCATCTGCAAGAACGTCCACCTGAAAGTGCAGACCGCCAAGGCCGCCTTTACGGCGCACTGCACGAAAGGGCAGGTGCTGAAGGTGCCGATCGCCCACGGCGAGGGCCGTTACTATGCCGATGCCGAGACGCTGAAGCAACTCAACCGCGACGACCGCGTGCTGTTCCGCTATTGCGGCCCGGAGGGCGAGGAAACGGCGGCCTTCAACCCGAACGGTTCGGTGGAGAACATCGCGGGGATTTGCAACGCCAAGCGGAATGTGTTCGGCATGATGCCGCACCCCGAACGTTGCGCCGATGCCGATTTGGGCAATACCGACGGCCGCATCCTGTTCGAATCGCTGATAGCCGGCAAGTAAGATGTTGCGCGCGGCTTACGACCCCGGCGCGGTGGAGGCCGGTTGCGACGAAGCCGGACGCGGTTGTCTGGCGGGGCCGGTCTATGCGGCCGCGGTCATCCTGCCGCCGGACTACGCGCATCCCCTGCTCAACGACTCCAAGAAGCTGACGGCGCGCCAGCGCGACGCCCTGCGGCAAGACATCGAACGCGACGCCGTGGCCTACGGGGTCGCCGCCGTGTCGGCGCAAGGCATCGACCGCATGAACATCCTGCACGCTTCCATCCACGCGATGCACAAGGCCTTGGATAAACTGTCGGTCCGTCCGCAGCACATCATCGTGGACGGCAACCGCTTCAAGCCTTACGGCCAGGTGCCGCACCATTGCATCGTCAAGGGCGACGGCCTGTATCAGTCCATCGCGGCGGCTTCGGTCTTGGCCAAGACCTACCGGGACGAGTTCATCGGATATATGCACCGCAAATGCCCGCAATACGGCTGGGACAAAAACAAAGCCTATCCCACGGCGGCGCACTACGAGGCGTTGCGGCAATACGGCCCCACGGTCTATCACCGTCAGTCGTTCAAGTTGCAACCGGATTTAACGTTATTTTGATTTGACACAATTGTATTGATATGGCACAGACCACTTCCATTCCCAAGGGAACGCGCGATTTTTCGCCTTTGCAGATGCGGCGGCGGCAGTACATTTTCGACACGATACGGAAGGTATTCGCGTTGCACGCCTATCTGCCCATAGAGACGCCGGCCATGGAAGGCTTGGATACGCTGTTGGGCAAGTACGGCGAGGAAGGGGACAAACTGCTGTTCAAGATTCTCAATTCCGGGGATTTTTGGACCAAAGCGGCCGGAACGCCTTGGGACGGGGTGCCTGCGGCCGAACGGACCGTCAAGTTGGGCAACCGCATCAGCGAAAAGGGCTTGCGTTACGACCTGACCGTGCCGTTCGCGCGCTATGTCGTGCAGCACCGCAACGATTTGACGTTGCCGTTCAAACGCTATCAGATGCAACCGGTTTGGCGCGCCGACCGTCCGCAGCGCGGCCGCTACCGCGAGTTTTACCAATGCGACGCCGACGTGGTGGGCTCCACCTCCTTGTGGCAGGAAGCCGAGTTGGCGCAGATGGTGGCGGAGGTCTTCGCCGCGCTGCGGATTCCGGTGTTGCTCAAAATCAACAACCGCAAGATTTTGGCCGGTCTGGCCGCCTGTATCGGCTGTGCCGACAAACTGACGGACATCACGGTGGCCATGGATAAACTGGATAAAATCGGTTTGGCGGCCGTGGAGGCCGAGATGGCCGAGAAGGGCATCTCGGGCGAGGCTTGGCGGAAGTTGAGCCCCGTGTTGACGCTGTCGGGCACGTTTTCCGAGAAGATGGCGTTTATGAAAAAACTGTTCGCCGAAGAACCCGTCGGCTTGCAGGGCGTGGCCGAGTTGGAAGAACTGTTCGGCTATATCGCGCAGAGCGTGGAGGGCTTGGATTACGAATGGGATTTGAGCCTGGCGCGCGGCCTGAACTACTACACGGGCGCCATTTTCGAGGTCAAGGCGCAGGGCGTGGAGATGGGCAGTATCTCCGGCGGCGGCCGCTACGACGACCTGACCGGTATTTTCGGTATGAAAGGCTTGTCGGGCGTAGGCATTTCGTTCGGCGCCGACCGTATATACGATGTGTTGGAGACGTTGGAACGCTTCCCGGATGATTTGCAGTCGGGGCAGGCGGTGCTGTTCGTGCATTTCGGGCCGGAGGAAGCCGGTCAGGTGCAGGCGGCGATGCGGGCCTTGCGGAAAGCCGGCATCGCGTGCGACCGTTATCCCGAACCGGCCAAGCTGCAGAAGCAGTTTACGTATGCCGATAAGTTGCGGATTCCGTATGTGGTCATGGTCGGGGAGCGCGAACGCGAGAGCGGGCGTTTTTCGGTCAAGGATATGCGGAGCGGCGAGCAACGCGACATGGATTTGGAAGAGCTAATAAAAACAATCTAGATATGGATAAGAAAGTATTTGAAATCACGTTGGCCGACCTGACGTTCGACCAGGTGGATGAAATCCTCAAGAACGACTATGCGATTAAGTTGTCCGACGAGGTCATCGCGCGGGTTCAGAAATGCCGCGACTATCTTGACAAGAAGATGGAAAACCAGACCGAACCGATTTACGGGGTCACGACGGGTTTCGGTTCGCTTTGCAACCACTCCATCTCCAAGGAACAGCTGTCGCAGTTGCAGAAAAACCTCATGATGTCGCATGCCTGCGGTACGGGCGACTTGGTGCCGCTCGAAGTGGTCAAACTCATGCTGCTCATGAAAATCAAATCGCTCTCCTACGGTCACTCCGGCGTGCAGGTCGTTACGATTCAGCGTCTGGCCGACTTCTTCAACGAGGGCGTTTATCCCGTCGTCTATCAGCAGGGTTCGCTCGGTGCCTCCGGCGACCTTGCGCCGCTCGCGCACCTCTGCCTGCCGCTTATCGGCTTGGGCGAAGTATGGTTCAACGGGGCCAAGCATCAGGCGTCCGTCATTCTGGAACATTTCAAATGGCAGCCGATTGAACTCCAGTCCAAGGAAGGCTTGGCCTTGCTCAACGGCACGCAGTTCATGAGCGCGTTCAGCGTACACAATTTCTTGAAAGCCAAACGGCTCTCCGCCTTGGCCGACCTGATCGGCGCCATTTCGCTGGAAGCTTTCGACGGCCGTATCGAACCCTTCCTGCCGTCGGTACACGAAGTGCGCAACCACAAGGGCCAGATCGACACGGCGGCGCGTTTCCGCGAACTGCTGGAAGGCAGCGAGATGATCAAGCGCAAGAAAGAGCACGTTCAGGACCCGTATTCGTTCCGCTGCATCCCGCAGGTACACGGCGCGTCCAAAGACACGATTGAATACGTGGGCCGCATCCTCTCCGAAGAAATCAACGCCGTGACCGACAACCCGACCGTATTCCCCGACGAAGACCTGGTGGTATCGGCCGGTAACTTCCACGGTCAGCCGTTGGCCTTGACGCAAGACTTCCTGGCCATCGCCGTGGCTGAACTCGGCAATATCTCGGAACGCAGAACCTATCAGCTCATCGGCGGCAAACGCGGGTTGCCCAACTTCCTGGTCAAGAACCCCGGCCTCAACAGCGGTTTCATGATTCCGCAGTACGCCGCGGCCTCCATCGTTAGCCAAAGCAAGCAACTCTGCACGCCGGCCAGCGTCGATTCCATCGAATCCTCGCAGGGTCAGGAAGACCATGTCAGCATGGGTTCCAATGCGGCCACCAAGGCGTTCCGCGTCATGGACAATGTGGAACGCGTCTTGGCCATCGAGTTGTTCAATGCGGCGCAGGCCTTCGAATTCCGCCGTCCGGCCAAGACCTCGCCCGTATTGGAACAGGTGCTGGCGGCCTACCGTCGCGAAGTGCCGTTCGTCGATAACGACTGCGTCATGTATCCGCTCATCGAACGTTCGGTGATGTTCTTGCAGGACTTCGGTCTGTAATAA
Organism: uncultured Bacteroidales bacterium; assembly: GCA_947179195.1. Classification (GTDB taxonomy): domain Bacteria; phylum Bacteroidota; class Bacteroidia; order Bacteroidales; family P3; genus CAMXAS01. Next base: position 1,572 of record CAMXAS010000059.1, on the reverse strand, counting down.
AGGCAGTGCCGTCGGGCGTCACGGCCGGCGGCAGGCCATAAAAAAAAGTCCGTCCCCGGAAGGGAACGGACTTTTTTGTTATCGGAAGAATCGGCTTAGTACATACCGTCCATGCCGCCGGCCGGCATAGCGGGCGCTGGTTTTTCTTCCTTGATTTCCGCCAACACGCATTCGGTCGTGAGCAACATACCGGCGATGGAGGCGGCGTTTTCCAACGCCACGCGCGTTACTTTCGCCGGGTCGATGACGCCGGATTTGAACATGTTTTCGTATTGTTCCGTTCTGGCGTTGAAGCCGAAGTCGTCTTTGCCTTCCTTCACCTTGTTCACGATGACGGAGCCTTCCAGACCGGCGTTCGCCACAATCTGACGGAGCGGTTCTTCCAACGCGCGGAGGATAATCTGAACGCCGATTTTTTCATCGTCGTTCTCCACTTTGAGTTTTTCCAAAGCGGGGAGGCAGCGCAGGTAAGCCACACCGCCACCGGGTACGATACCTTCTTCCACCGCGGCGCGCGTGGCGTGCAACGCATCGTCGAAACGGTCTTTCTTTTCCTTCATTTCCACTTCCGAAGCGGCGCCGACATAGATAACCGCCACACCGCCGGCCAGCTTGGCCAAACGTTCCTGCAGTTTCTCACGGTCGTAATCGGAGGTCGTCTTTTCAATCTGCGCCTTGATTTGGGCAACGCGGGCCTTGATGTCGTCTTTCTTGCCCTTGCCGTTGACAATCGTCGTGTTTTCCTTGTCAACCGTTACCTTTTCGGCCTGACCCAAGAAGCTGAGGTCGGCGTCTTCCAGTTTGAGGCCCTTTTCTTCGGAAATCACGGTCGCACCCGTCAGGATGGCGATGTCTTCGAGCATTTCCTTGCGGCGGTCACCGAAGCCCGGGGCTTTGACGGCCGCGATTTTCAAAGAGCCGCGGAGACGGTTCACCACCAACGTAGCCAGCGCTTCGCCATCCACGTCTTCGGCGATAATCAAGAGCGGACGACCCGTCTGCACCGTCTTTTCCAATACCGGCAAAAAGTCTTTCATCACCGAAATCTTCTTGTCGTAGAGCAGGATGAACGGGTTGTCGAACACCGTTTCCATCTTTTCGGTATCGGTTACGAAGTAGGGCGAAATATAACCGCGGTCGAACTGCATACCTTCCACTACCTTGACTTCCGTCTCGGTGCCTTTGGCTTCTTCAATCGTGATGACGCCTTCTTTCTTCACTTTCTGCATCGCTTCGGCAATCAGGCTGCCGATGGAAGCGTCGTTATTGGCCGAAATCGTAGCCACCTGCTGGATTTTCTCCACGCTGTCGCCTACTTTCTGGCTCATCTTCTGCAGATGTTTCACCACCTCGGCTACGGCTTTGTCGATACCGCGTTTCAAATCCATCGGGTTGGCGCCGGCGGTCACGTTCTTCAAGCCCGTGCGGACAATCGCCTGGGCCAAAATCGTGGCGGTCGTCGTACCGTCGCCCGCAATGTCATTGGTCTTGGAAGCCACTTCCTTGACCATCTGCGCGCCCATGTTCTCCACGGTGTCTTTCAGTTCCACTTCCTTCGCCACCGAAACGCCG
>CAMXAS010000058.1 GCA_947179195.1 uncultured Bacteroidales bacterium | reverse complement strand
GTCGGGGTGACAGGATTCGAACCTGCGACTCCCTGCTCCCAAAGCAGGTGCGCTACCGGACTGCGCTACACCCCGGACGTACCGCAAAAGTACGTTTTTTCAAGTAAAGCCGCAACCTTAGGCGAACAAGGCCGACACATCGGCGAGCACCTTGTCGGCCGTGACGTCCAACGGGAAGACGATGGCGGGCTTGAGATGCCAGAGTTGTTTGTCGCGGCTGAAGCGTTGCTCGCCGCCGCCCGTGACGTTGAGCATGACCGTGGCGTCGGCGGGCACCGTGCCGGCCTTGACGGCGGCCTGGAGCGAGGAAACGGCCACCCCTGCGGCCGAATAGATATCCACGCCTTCGGTTTCCTCGAACAGACGCTGTGCGGCGGTCAGTTCCTCGTTCGTGACGGCCAAAACGTCGCCCTGCGTATCTTTGAGCGCGTCGTAAAGGCCGCCGGCGATGCCATAGGGCGGCTGACGGTTGGAAAGCACCTTGGCCAAAATGGTTTCGGCGTCGCGGCGCGCCTGGTCGTCGTCATAGGGCAACAGCGCGCGCGAGTCGGCCTGCCAAGCCTTGTACATGGGCAGGAAGGGCGTATTCTGCGATACCATAAGCCGCATCTTGTGCGTACCGAAACGGCCGTCGGCAATCAGACGCAAGTTGGCTTCCCAAGCCGCGATGGCGCCCGTGCCGCTGCCCACGGCCTGGAAATAAAAGTCCGGAATACGGCCGATATGGTCCACCGCCGACAGTACCGTGGTGGACATCCCGTCGCGCCGCGCGATGTTCTTGGCGCCACCCTCGGCCAAAAAGCGGGGCGAAGACAGCACCATATTGCTGATGCGGATGGCGTCGAAATAGTCGCCGCCCTTCTGCGCCGCGATGAGTTTGACACAGTCGTTGAGCGGTTTTTCGAACCACAAGGCGCCGATATTGTCTTCCGGCACGCTCAACAACAGCGGGATATGGTTTTCGGAGCATACCTTGGCGAACGCCCGCGCCGTATTGCCGGCCGAAGCCACCACCAAAACGCGGTCGCTGTCCGCTCCCAAACGGCCACAAACCGAATAGGCTTCGGTCTCCTTGAACGAACAAGTGGTCATCCGCGCGCCGATTTCGGGATAATAGCCGCTGAACGTGATATAGAGGTTTTTCAGGCCCAACGCCCGCGCCAGCCCTTCGCTCCGGTACGTGACCGGCGCGCACGAGCCCTCGAGCATCCGCTGCACGGGCAGCCAGTCGGCAAAACGGTACAAGCCGTATTCCTTGCCCTTGGGCTGGAACTGTTTCTGCGCGTATTCGGCACGGACCAAGGCCGGTTTGTCGGCCTGCGGGTCGTCGATAATCCATCCGGTGTCGTCGAACAAACGGTTCGTCGCCACATTCCGCAAACGATAGGCGGTCGGTTTCAATGTTTCCATCATGTTTTGGTATTAACACGGGCTGTCCCGCAACGGGTCACGCCCTAAAAATCAATACAAAGTTAGCCTTTTTTATGGAGATAGACTAAAAAAACTTTCTTTTATTGTTTCCGCTGTGTATTTTTACAGCGTTTTTACGATGTATTTTGGTAAACATAACGGATTCAGACAATGAAAACGATGTTCGGTAAAGGTATCGGCCTGGCCTTGGCGTTGTGGCCGCTTTTGACGCTCTGCACAGCCTGCGACAAGGATGTCCGGCAGTTTACGGGCACCTATTCGAGCAAGACGAGCGGGTTGCTCACGTTGCGCAAGACCTCTACGGCCGGGCTCGGCGCCGACACGCTGACGGTTTCGCTCTCGCCCGAATCGGGTCAGATGCGCATTTCCGAAATCAAGGACGACAAGGACGGCTATAACCTGTTGGTAAGCGTCAACCTGCTGGGCGGCGACGCGCTCTCGTTCCGCGCCAAAGCCAAAGACGGCAAAATCTCGCTGGAGACGACGCCGCACGAACGCTTCGTGCAAGCCCGCGACGGCAACAGCAGTAGCAGTAGCAACCAAATGACGCTGAGCGTGACCACAAGCGGTAGCGGCCAACTCTACGACGATGTCATCGTGTTCGCACTCGATTACCAGGGCGGCGGCACTTACAACCGGGGCGACTACGTGATTATGGAAAGCCGCGTGGACTGCATCGCGACCGCCAACGAATAAATTTCAGTCAAACGCACGATAGAGGATTTTCCCATGAAGAGACTTTTGAAATACGGTTGGTTCGGTCTGCTTTTGCCCCTCTCCGCCTGCACGGAACAACCCGCCTTGAACTTCAAACATAAACCGCAGCCGCCGCAACCGGTTCCGGTCTGCGTTCTGGTGGCCGAACCCACCGCCGTGGTGCGGCAAACCGCCTATGTGGGCAACGTGGAAGCGGCCAAATCGACCCTCCTGACGGCCCCCTACCCCGGCACGCTCAAAAACATCCGCGTGCGGGAGGGCGAGCGCGTGGCGGCGGAACAAACCGTGGCCGAGACGTTTTCGCAAAGCGTGGATAGCCGTTACGACGCGGCTGTGGCCACGCTCAAACGCGCCCGCGACACCTACCGCCGCGCCAAGCAGGTGCATAAGACCGGCAGCATTTCGGACGCCAAGATGGTGGAGGCCGAAACCGCGCTGCATCAGGCCGAAGCCTTGGAGAAAGCGGCGGCCCAAGCGCGTCAGGATGGCCGGCTCAAAGCGCCTTTCGACGGCGTGGTGGATGAAATCATGGCCGACGACGGCGTGGAATTGGCGTTCGGCCAACCCGTCATGCGCATCCTCGACCTGTCGAACGTGGAAATCCGTTTTCCCGTGCCTGAAAAGGAAATAGGCCGTTGGCGCACCGGCGACAGCGTATATATAGTCATCCCCGCACTCGACGACCGGCTTTTCCAAGCCTGTGTGACGACGACGGGACTTTCAGCCTCGACTGTATCGCATACCTACATCTGCACGGCCCGACTGTCGGACTCGGCCGCCCTGCTCAAGCCGGGCATGGTCTGCAAGGTATATGACCGCCGTTTGACCGACAGCGGCTTCGTATTGCCCGCCGAACTCGTGGAACGCGACGCGCAGGGCACCTACGTCTGGGTGGTGGAGAGCGGACGCGCGCGGAAACGGGCCGTGCGGACCGCCGGTTTTTCCGGCAGCGGCATCCTGATTCGGGAGGGGTTGCGGACGGGCGATGACGTCATTACCGATGGCCGTCGGAAAATCAGTGAGGGTTCAATCGTGGAAATCAAAGCCCTATGAAAGCGAAGCAAGGTTTCATCCTGCAGATGATCCTCCACAAGAAGATTGTCTATTTATTGCTGGTCTGCCTGATAGGCGTGGGCGGCGTGGGCCTGTTCCTGATGAACAAGGACGAATACCCGACGTTCGAAATCAAACAGGGGCTGATTGTGGGCGTCTATCCCGGCGCGAACGCCGAAGAGGTGGAACAGCAACTGACCGAGCCATTGGAAGACCTGTTGTTCGCGTTTTCGGAAATCGACCGCGAGCGGACTTACGCCTATTCCCAAAACGGGCTCTGCTACATTTATACCGACCTCACGGTACCGGCCGACCGCAAGAACGAAGTATGGTCGAAAATCAAACTGAAGCTGAACGAGAGCAAAATCCTGCTGCCGCCCGGCGTTTTGGCCGTCCGCGTGCTGGACGAATTCAGCGCGGTGTCGGCCCTGCTGATTACGTTGGAGGCTTCCGACAAGAGTTACCGCGAGATGAGCCGCTACGCCGAGGACTTGTCACGGCGGCTGAAAACGATTCCGGAGGTGGCCAAGGTGGCGGTTTCGGGCGACCAGACCGAAGAAATCGCGCTGACCGTGGATATGGAGCGGCTTTCGGCCTACGGCATCAACCCGGCGGCCCTGCTTTGGCAATATAAGACCAACAGCCTGCAATTGCCGGCCGGTTCGATTGACAACGCCCTGATTCAGGCGCCCCTGCATTTCGAAAACCGCCTGACCTCCGAACAGGCCGTGGCCGACCATCTGATTTTCGCCTCGCCCGACGGACACGCCATCCGCATGGGCGACGTGGCCGACGTGGAACGCCGCTACAAAGCGCCCTCCTCCATCGTCAAATACAACGGGCATACGGCCTTGGTGATTTCGGTGGAGATGCGGCCCGACAACAACATCGTGGCCTTCGGCAAGGATGTGGATGCCGTATTGGCGGAATTCCAACAGACGTTGCCGGAGAGCGTGCGGATGAACCGCATCACCGACCAGCCCAAAGTGGTGCGCAACTCGGTGTATTCGTTCCTGCGCGACCTGGCGATTTCGATGCTCGTGGTCATTGCGGTCATGCTCATGCTGTTCCCGTTCCGCTCGGCGCTCATCGCCAGCTCGGGCGTGCCCATCTGCATCGCCGTGACGCTGGCGTTCATGTACCTCTGCGGCATCGACCTCAACACGGTGACGCTGGCCGCGCTCATCGTGGTGTTGGGCATGATTGTGGACGACGCCATCATCACGATGGACGGATATATCAACCATTTGGGGAAACAGAACGCGGCCCTGGCCAACGGCCCCGCCCAAAGCGAGGCGCAATTGCATGAAATGCGCGTCCACGCGGCGGAAGCGAGCGCACGCGAACTGTTTATGCCGCAGTTCATGGCCACGGCGGCCATCTGCGCGATGTTCTTCCCCATCAAGGGGCTGATCAGCGGCTATCTCGGCGAATTCGTCGCGCTGTTCCCCTATGTCATCACGATTGCGCTCATGACCTCGCTGGCCTATGCGATGTGCGTGGTGCCGGCTTTGGAAGTGCGGTTCATCCACAGCGTGACGGGTGACCCGACGCGCCCCGCCAAAGGCGTGGCGGCCATTCAGAAACGCTTTTTCGACGGGCTTCAAAATATATACGACCATGCGGAGGCCTGGTGTTTCCGCCATCCGCGCGCGACGCTGCTCACGGGCGTGGCTTCCATCGCCGTGGCCGTGCTGCTGTTCACGCGGCTCAACGTGCAGATGATGCCGATGGCGGCCCGCGACTACTTTGCCGTGGAAATCAAGTTGGAGGGGGCCGCCGGTCTCGACGAGACCGAAGCGGTGGCCGATGCGATGACGCACTTGTTGTTGGACGACCGCCGCGTGGCATCGGTCACCGCTTTCATCGGCACGGGCGCGCCGCGGTTCAACGCCACCTACGAGCCGATGCTGCCGGGCAAGAATATGGCACAGCTGGTGGTCAACACGCGCTCGACCAAAGCCACGGAACAGATTTTGGCTGAATTGGAAAGCCGCTATGAGTTCGCGTTCCCGAACGCACGCCTTCGGTTCAAACAGATGGACTACCAGGCCGTCAAAGCCCCCGTGGCCGTGGAACTCAAAGGCGGACGGCTCGAAACGCTGTTGCCCGCGGCCGAACAGATACAACGCCACATGGCCGGTATGCACGAGACCTTGCAGTGGGTGCACGCCGACTACGACGGCTATCAACCGGTTATAGAGGTATCGTTGGCCGAGGAAGAGGCGGCGCGCTTAGGCGTGAACAACAGCTTGGTGTCGCTGTCGCTGGCCGGATTGGCGGGCGGGCAGACGCTGACGACGATTTGGGAGGAGGACGGCGAGATTCCCGTCACGCTTTACAGCCGCGCGTGGAACGACAGCGCGGACTACAGCGCGTTGGAGAACCAGATGGTGCCGACCGCCGTGCCCGGCCTCTCGGTGCCACTCCGGCAGGTGGGGCGCATCTACCCCGACTGGAACGTGACGAGCCGTCCGCACAAGGCCGGCACGCCCTCGGTCTCGGTGTCGGCCGACATGAAACAGGGGTGCAGCCAGCCCGAAGCCATGGCCGACCTCAAGCGGTTCGTCACGGATTCCATCCTGCCGATGCTGCCGCCCGACGCCACGGTGACTTACGGCGGGCTGTCGGCCGTGAACAAGACCGTGATTCCCGAAATCCTGCTGTCGTTCATCTGCGCCGTGGCCGTGCTGTTCTTCTTCATGCTGTTCCACTTCAAGAAAATATCGCTGGCCGCGCTGACGCTGACGCTTAGCCTGCTGTGTATGTTCGGCGCGTTCTTCGGGCTTTGGCTCTTCAAACTCGACTTCGGGCTGACCGCCGTACTGGGCCTTATCAGTTTGGTGGGCATCATTGTCCGCAACGGCATCATCATGTTCGAATACGCCGATGAATTGCAGATGCAGCACGGTCTGAGCGCGAAAGAAGCGGCCATCGAAGCCGGTAAACGCCGGATGCGCCCGATTTTCCTTACCTCCTGCACGACCGCTTTGGGCGTGTTACCGATGATTATCAGCGGCGACGCGTTGTGGCGGCCGATGGGCGTGGTGATTTGCTTCGGCACGATGCTGTCGATTGCGTTGATTGTATTGATTATGCCGGTTTCCTACTGGCAGATTTTCAAAATAGGCGGACAGAAGGCCGCGAACAAGGGGACGGTTTCCGACTTTCTGAGAAACAAGGCGGTTGTATCACTCCTCGTGCTGACGCTCGGCGGCATGGGCCTCGGCGACCGCCTGCAGGCGCAGAACACCGCCGACACGGCTTCGGCCGCCACCGATACGCTTTACCTGTCGTTGGAGGATTGCTTGGAGCGGGCGCGGACGCAAGACCTGCGCATCCGCAATGCCGAATTGGACAGACGGGCCGCCCTGGCGCAGAAACGCGAGGCCTTGGCCGCCTACTTCCCCACCGTGGCGGTGCAGGCGTTCGGCTTCGGCGCGTTGGACCCGCTGTTGGACATCGGCATCACCGACATTTTGGGCACGTCCGCGCCCGCCTATCAGATTCAGCAACTTGTGGGCGAATGGGCGTCCAGCCTTGGGCTCAACAGCCGCTACGAGGCCTTGGGGCACGGCTATACCGCCGTGGTCTCGGCCACGCAACCGCTGTTTGCGGGCGGCCGCATCGTGAACGGCAACCGGCTGGCACAGGTGGGCGTCGCGGCCGCCGACCTGAAGCAAAGCCTGACGGTGCGCGAGACGACCGAAGAAATCGAACGCGAATACTGGCAGGTGGTATCGCTGCAAGAGAAGCGCGAGACGTTGCGGCAGGCGCTGACGTTCCTCAACAACCTGCATAAAGACGTGGCCTCGGCGCGGGCGGCCGGCCTCGCCACCCAAACCGACCTGTTGCAGGTGGAGCTGAAACGGAACGAGCTCAAATCCAAGGAAATCGAACTCAACAACGGCCTGCTGCTGGCTAAAATGAACCTCTGTAACCAAATCGGCTTAGGCATCCGCTTCGAAGACCTCGACCGCCTGTTTTTCTCCGGCCTGCTGACCGGGCTCGACACGCCCGAAACCGTTTACCAGGACGAAGAGAGCCTGTTGGCGCAACAGGAGGAGATGCAACTCTTGAACCTTTCGGTGGAAGCCAAACGTTTGGAAAAGAAAATCGCCACGGGCGAGGCCATGCCCGCCATCGGCGTGGGCGCGACCTACGGCTACGGCAGCCTGCTCCACAACAAGGGCGAATGGAACGGGATGCTGTACGTATCGGCCAAGATTCCGCTCTCCGACTGGGGCGGCCAGGCGCGCAAGATTCCACGCTACGACTATGAGTTGCAAAAGACCGAGAACGAGAAGG
>CAMXAS010000057.1 GCA_947179195.1 uncultured Bacteroidales bacterium | reverse complement strand
AAGTAGTGCTTAATGATCTGTCGCTAAAGGCATGAGGGCGCACCATGCGGTGCGCCCTCTTAGTTTAAATCGAGATATTCTATAAATCCGTAATGGGATTTAGCCTGAATGGGATACCTCGTCTTTGATTACGGCGTTGCCCTCCTCAAAGAAATGCGCAACCAACTATTTGCCTAATCTTGTATTACTATTGGGCTTTGCGTTTGCAGGGCGTTTACGATAATAAATCTAACGCCTTGTTAACGATGGGGGTTAGTTTGTTGGCCGCTATGCCAGAGGCAATTCCTTTAATAGCATTAAATGCTAAATTCAATGTGCTTTTGGCCCAGGAGGGCTTTTGGCATTCTGCATTGATGGTGTCCATTGCGACTTTTAAGTCTGCATTATTACTGCAGTCAACTTCTTTTTGGAGTTGGCGAACTAGATCATTTATTTCCTCTTTTTGGTCAACGGATGACACATATAAGTCATTTATGTTCCCGGATATGTTTCCTGTGCTTACAGAACCATTCCCAAAATTGGCTACAACTGCCTGAACGTTCATGATTTGTGTTATTTCTTTTTGGCTTTCAATCTTTGAAAAATCAATGTCAGTATCAATTTTTTTGTCAAGTTCGAGAAAGAAGGTCAAGAGTTTTGATTTGAATTTATCAATGATGTTTTGAACAGAAGATAGTGCAACTTCTTGCCTAACGCTCTGCGCTTCTCCATTTTGAATGCAGCTATTTATTGCGGGGAATATCATGGCGGGGCATATGAACGATAAGCAATCTCCGTCTGTGGTATCGCAGAGGTGTTCAATTTCTGATAAAGAGTAGCATATTCGTACGTGATACAAGCATTCATTGATGTTGTCATCCTGAAGTGTCCCAATAGGAATTGGAAAGTTTTTTATTACCCCTAAAAGAGGTCGGAAGATATCTACCTTTATGCTAGCGTTAAGTACTCTATAGTCTGGGATATTTAGTAAGTCGGGATATCCGTTTTGTTCGTTGTTTATCCATGTTTCAAATTCCTTATTACCTAAATTAGAGGCAACAATCTGGGCTTTTAGCAATATGCCTTTTATAGGTTTGTCATCGCCCAAATCTTGGATGATATTGTTTATTAGATCTTTCATGCGTTGTTCTTTGACTAGTTAGTTGTTGCGTCTTTTTCAGTCCCTTTTGCAAACATACAAAAAAGTATGTTCGTTTGTGGCATTTTGGTAAAACATTGGCGAAACACACAGACAAAAAAGCGTGTTTGTTTGGTAAAACAGCGGGAAATCGGCTGGAGCGTGACAGAGCGCGAAAACGTGTGTAACTAAAACTAAAACAAAAACAGCTGCTTGTTTGCGGCTGGCCTTTGTGATTCCGGCGCGATTCGAACGCGCGGCCTACTGCTTAGAAGGCAGTTGCTCTATCCAGCTGAGCTACGGAACCAACCCTTCGTCCATCAATGGACGCTGTAAAAGGTCTGCAAAAATACGAAAAAAAATGAAAATTCGTACATTTGTAAGGTTATATAGCAGCTATGGTTCTAATACATACGGCCGACTGGCATATCGGTCAGAATTTTTACGGTTACGACCGCTACGGGGAGCACCGGCATTTCTTCGCGTGGCTGGCGGACACGTTGGTTGCGCAGCGGGCGGATGTCTTGCTCGTGACGGGCGACGTGTTCGACGGCCCCAACCCGCCGGCCAAGGCGCAGCACTTGTATTACGCCTTTCTGCGCGAGGTCGGCAACCGGTTGCCGAATCTACAGGTCATCATTACGGCCGGCAACCACGATTCGGCCGCGCGTCTGGAAGCGCCCGCCCCCTTGCTGGAGACGATGAACGTCACGGTGGTCGGCTCCGTGCATTACGGCGAGGCCGAGGGCTTGGCCGATACGGAGGCGGCGTTGGCGGGCGCGGCCGCCCGTATGGTGTTGCCGCTGCGCGGGGCGTCGGGCGAGGTGGAGGCCTGTTGCGTGGCCGTGCCTTACCTGCGTCAGGGCGACTATCCGCCCGCCGCTACCTACGACGAGGGCGTGCAAAAGTTATATACGGCTTTGGCCGAGGCGGCGCGCCGGCAGGCAAACGGCAAGCCTATCGTGATGACGGGGCATCTCCATGTGCTGGGGGCCGCCGTCTCCGAGCGCGACCGTAGCGAACGCGTCGTCATCGGTGGCCTGGACTGCGTGTCGGACGCCATCTTTCCGCCCGATGTCGCCTATGGCGCCTTGGGGCATCTGCACCGGGCGCAGCGTGTGGCCGGTCGCGATACGGTGCGCTATGCCGGCGCGCCGATACCCATGTCGTTCGCCGAAAAGCGCAATGCGCAGAGCGTATGCCGCGTGGAACTCTCCGGCGGGGGCGTCGCCATAGACCTGCTGCCTTACGAGCCCCAGGTGGCCTTGTGGAGCGTGCCCGAACAGCCCGGCACGATAGACGAGGTGCTGGCGGCCTTGGCCGAATTGCCGCAGGGCGAGGTCACGGACGGTTCGCCCTATTTGGAAATCAAGGTGCAGATGTTCGGGCCTGACCCGACGATGCGCTACAAGATAGAAAAGGCGTTGAAAGGCAAGAGCGTGCGGCTTACGGCCATCTTGCCGTTCTATCCGGCCAAGGCCGCCGGGGATGCGTCTGCCGGCGGACGTGATGGCGTCGGAGAAGCGGCCGCCCAACGCACGCTGTCGCAGATACCGCCTTTGGGCATCGCACAGGAAGTGTATCGGAAGAAATACGGCGTGGAAATGCCGGAGGCCTTGCAAAAACTGATGTCGGACGTGATTAAGGAGGTGGAAGCATGAAGATATTGGCCATACGCGGCAGGAATATCGCGTCGATAGAGGGCGATTTTGAATTGGATTTCCGGCGCGAACCCTTGGCTTCCGCCGGTTTGTTCGCCATTACGGGCCCCACGGGGGCGGGCAAGTCCACATTGCTGGACGTGTTGTGCTTGGCCTTGTACGGCAAGACCCCGCGTTTGGAAAAGGCACGGGAAAACAACGTGGCTATCACCGAGGTCGGCAAGAACCTCTCGCCGCACGACGCCCGTTTCCTGTTGCGCCGCGGTTGCGCCGAGGGTTATGCCGAAGTCGATTTCCAGGCGTTGTCGGGCGAGCCCTATCGGGTACGCTGGGTCGTGCGTCGTGCGCGAGACCGTGCGGACGGCGCGTTGCAGGAGGCGGAAGTCCGTCTCTACAATCTCAAAACCGGCCGGGAAGAGGGCGGCAAGCGTACCGAGTTGTGGAACCGGATTGCGCAGCTCGTCGGCTTGTCGTTCGCGCAGTTCACGCGCTCCGTCCTGTTGGCGCAGGGTGATTTCGCCGCCTTTCTCAAGGCTACCCAGAGCGAGAAGGCCGAGATTTTGGAGAAGCTGACGGGGACGGAGGTCTTCGGGCGCATATCGTCGGCCTTGTTTCAGAAGAACAAGGAAGCCGCGGAACGCTATCGGCAATACGAACTGCAAACCGAAGGGCTGAACCTGATGTCGGCCGAAGACCGCGAGCGTTTGCAGACGGAATACGACGGCCTGTTGCCCGACTTGGAACAGCGCACGCGGCAGGTAGAGGCCTACCGACAGGCCGGGCAGTGGTTGCAACGCTACGACGAACTGGTAAAAGGGGAACAAGAGGCGCGTCAGGGCTTGGAACAGGCCAAGGCGCGGATGGCGGCCTTCGAGGAGGCGCATCCGCATCTGCCGCAGGTGGAAACCGCCTGGCAGGTGCGCACCGACTATGCCGATTACAGCCGCGATGGGCGCGAACGGCAGCAGGCGGCGCAACAGGCCGCGCAGGTGGAGGCCGATTTGACGCGGCAGGTGGCCGCTTTGGACGGCTTGACGCAGCGTCGGGCCGAGGCGCAGGCTGCCTTGCAGGCGTGGCTACGGCAGTACGAAGAAGAGGTGGTGCCGAAGTTGGAGCAGGCCAAACAGTGGCGGACCACGGTGCAGGAGCGGGATGCCCAGCGGCGCAAACTGCAGGCGGCGCAAGAAACCGCGCAAAAGCAGTGGCAGCAGCATACGGCCGATTTGGCGCGTTTGACCGCCCAACAAGACCGGGCGGCGCAGGATTTGGCGGCGGAACAGCAATATGCGGAACAGCATAAAACCGATGCCGAACTGGCGCAGCAGGCCGCCCTGTTGCACAATCTGTGCGAGACCGTCGCGAACGAGACGGCGCAACAGCGGCAGAACGAGACGTTGGCCGGGCAGAACCGCGCGCAGTTGGCGCAAGACCAAGCGGTGTTGGCCGAGCAGGAACAGCAGGCCAAGCAGTTGGCCGAGGCTTTGCCGGAACAGGTCTTTGCGTTGCGCCAGCAGTTGACGGAGGGACAGCCGTGTCCGGTCTGCGGGGCCGTGCATCATCCGTGGGGCGACCGGCTTGACGTATTGAGCGAGGATGAAACCCGCTTGCAACAGGCCAAGGAGGCCTTGCGGGCCGCGATGGAGGCGCAGGCCAAGCGGATGGCGGACCGTCAGGCCGAATTGCAGCGCTTGGAAGCCATGACCGAGACCTATCGGAAGCGGGCCGCAGAGGCGCACGCGGCCTTGGGCGGGCATCTGACCCAATGTCTGCCCGATTGGGAAACGCTGTGGCAGACGGGACGTCTGCAAGCGGAAATCGAAAGCCGCGTGGCGGCTTGGCAACAGCATGAAAACCGCCGTCAGACGGCCGAGCGGCAGGCGCAGGAAGCGCGGGTGGCCTTGGCCGGCTTGCAGGAAGTGACGGAAACCGAGGCGCAGGCCTTGCGGCAAAAGCAGGAAGAACTGGCGGCCTTGCAGCAACAGATAGAAGCCCTGGCCGAAGCCTACCGGCAGTTGTGGGGCGAGGAACGCTTGGAGCAGGTGGAAAGCCGCTTCAAGTCGCAGCGGCAGGCCTTGGAAACCGCTTTGCAGTCGGCGGAAACGGCCTTGCAGGCGGCGGAACGTCAGAAGACCGCACTCGAAACCCAATGCAAGCAATTGGCCGACCGTCAGGCCGAATTGAACGCATCGATAGAACGGAAGTTTGAATATATACAGTCGTGGCTGTCCGCCCATGCGGATGTCGGCACGGAGGAACGGTTGCAACAGTTGCTGTCCACGTCCGAAACCGATTTGGCGGCTTGGCAACGGCAACGCGAGCAGGGGCGGCAGGGGCAGATTCAGGCGCAGAGCGTTTGGGAAGAACGGCAGTCGCAGTTGCCGGCGCATCGGCAACAGTCGGCGCATCCGGCCGAAGACACCGACCGTGCGGTCTTGGCGGCTCAATTGGCCGAGGCGCAACAGGCCTTGGAAGAACGGCAACGGCGCAAGACCGAGCTCGAACTGCAGTTCAGGCAGGAGGCCGACCGGCAGGCGCATTTGAAGCGGTTGACGGCCGAAATGGAGAAAGCCCGCCTCGCCTACGAAGAATGGGCCAAACTCAACGAACTGTTCGGCAGCGCCGACGGCGGCAAGTTCAAGCAGATGGCGCAGGCCTATACGTTGGATATCCTGCTCGGCTATGCCAACCGTCATCTCGAGCAGCTGACCAAACGCTATACGATACAGCGGGTCGGCGATACGTTGGCCTTGCAGGTCGAAGACGGGGATATGCTGGGCGAGGTGCGGAGCGTACATTCGCTTTCGGGCGGCGAGTCATTCCTCGTTTCGTTGGCCTTGGCGTTGGGCCTGGCCTCGCTTTCGTCCAATACGATGCGGGTGGATTCGCTATTTATAGACGAGGGCTTCGGCTCCTTGGACGCCGACACGTTGCAGACCGCGATGGCGGCTTTGGAGCATTTGCAGACGCAGGGCCGCAAGATAGGCGTCATTACGCACGTAGCTGAAATGACGGAGCGGATTCCGTGCCGGATTCTCGTGGAACCCACGGGCGGGGGCGGAAGCCGGGTACGCGTGGGATAAAAACAAAAAGACCCGACCATAAGGCCGGGTCTTTTCATTCCGTGTGGAGCATAGGGGAGTCGAACCCCTGACCTCTTGACTGCCAGTCAAACGCTCTAGCCAACTGAGCTAATGCCCCGTAAAGAGGGTGCAAAGATATAACGATTATTTGATAAATGCAAATTTTCAAAAAAAATGAAAAGCCCCGTCCGGAAAACGCCGTGGGGCGTATCGGGACGGGGCTTGCATCCAAATGCGGCAACCGCTATTTCTTCTTGCCCACCTTAAAGGCGTTGTCTTTCGGAATCCGCATCTTGTAGAACGAACGATAGACGAAATACAGGCCGACCAGCAGGAACAGCACGCCGACCACCGGCGTGAAGTCGAGGGTACCGGCCTGAATCGTGTTCAGTTTCATCGTCACGGCGATTTCCGCCGCCAACAAGCCGAACAGCGTCGAGAACTTGATGATGGGGTTCAGCGAAACCGAGGTCGTGTCCTTGTAGGGGTCGCCCACCGTGTCGCCTACCACCGAAGCGTCGTGCAAGGGCGTGCCCTTTTCCTTCAAATCCACTTCCACCACCTTCTTGGCGTTGTCCCACGCACCGCCGGCGTTGGCCATATACAGGGCCTGGAACAGACCGAAAATCGCGATGCCCATCAGGTAGGCCACGAAGAAGTTGGGGTCGAAGAACGCGAACGCCAGCGTCAGGCAGAAAATCACGCCGAAGATGTTCCACATCCCGTATTGGGCGTATTGCGTACAAATCTTCACGACCTTCTTCGAATCCTCGATGTCGGCTTCTTCCTTATCCAATTTCAGGTTCTTCTTGATGAACTCTACGGCCCGGTAAGCGCCGGTCGTCACGGCCTGGATGGACGCGCCCGAGAACCAGTAGATGACGGCCCCGCCGCAGATGAAGCCCAAGAGGACGGGGGCGGAGGTCAGTTCCAACGAAAGCATACCGAGGCTCTTCAAAATCAAGACGATGGCGAAAATCATCGTCGTCGCGCCCACAACGGCCGTGCCGATGAGTACCGGTTTGGCCGTGGCCTTGAACGTATTGCCGGCCGAGTCGTTTTCTTCCAGATAGAATTTGCCCTTTTCAAAATCGGGCCTGAAGCCGAAGTTGCTTTCGATATCCTGTTCGATGTTCGGGCGTTTGTCGATGCGCGACAGTTCGAACACCGACTGTGCGTTGTCGGTCACGGGGCCGTAGCTGTCCACGGCAATCGTCACGGGGCCCATGCTGAGGAAGCCGAACGCCACGAGGCCGAACGCGAAAATGGCGATATAGCCCTTGTTGGCCGGATCCGCAATCAAGGCGTCCAGCCCCATGGAACTGATCCAGAACGCGATGCACATCAAGGCCACAATCGTGATGCCTTTCCAGAAGCCGCTGAAATTACCGGCCACCATACCGGACAGGATGTTGAGCGAAGCGCCGCCCTCGCGCGAGGCCGTCACCACTTCCTGTACGTGGATGGACTTGGAACTCGTGAACACTTTCGTCAGTTCGGGGATGATGGCGGCCGCCAGCGTACCGCAGCCGATGATGCTGGCCAGTTTCCACCACAGGCCGTCTATGCCCGTCTGCAGGTCGCCCAACAGCAGGTAGCTGACGCCGAAACACACGCCGATGGAGATGAGGGAGGTAATCCACACCAAAGTCCTCAAAGGGGTTTCGAAGTTGAAGTGCGGCGCGTTTTTGAAACGGTGGGT
>CAMXAS010000056.1 GCA_947179195.1 uncultured Bacteroidales bacterium | reverse complement strand
GGACAATATTGCGGACTATGGCGCGTTTTCTGCCAATGTGCAGGTGTTGGAAGACCCGTCCCAACCTGGGCATTACTATTGGGCTTCGGCGGTGGACGGCCTGTTGGAAATCCGCGACAACAAGGTCGTGAACCGGTTTACGGAAGCGAACAGCCCGTTGCAAGCCCAAGGCGGCGAAGTCAAGGTCTATGGCATCGCCTTGGATGCCGACGGTGACGTTTGGATGACGAATCCGGGCTCGTCCACCGCCTTGCTGGAATACCGGCACGACGGCACGTGGCAGGCTTATGACGTTTCCGAATATACGACCGGGCAGCGGCTGGGCGCTGTCATGGTCGATTATTGGCAACATATTTGGGTCATCGACAATAACGACAATGTGTATGTGTTCGAAGCGGACGGCCCGTCAATCAAAGGCTTGCAGATAGACGAGAACAACGGCAGCAGCGTGACGACCGGCCGCGTGTATTGTATGCTGGAAGATGCCGTGGGCCATGTGTGGTTGGGCACGGAGCGCGGAATCAAACTCATCGACCGCCACGCCGAGATCTTCGATAATCCGAACGGCCGTTATTCTTCGGTGGAGTGCAAGAATATCATGGTGGTGTCCGGCTACTATCTCATCGCCTTGTTGCACAACGAGGCCGTGCGGACAATGGTGTGCGACGGCGCCAACCGCAAGTGGATAGGGACGGAATCGAACGGCGTGTTTTTGGTTTCGGCCGACGGTACGCAGGAAGTGGCGCATTTTACCGCCGAAAATTCCGATTTGCTGTCGGATAGGATTGCGGCCATCGGCATGATTCCCTATACGGGCGAAGTCTTTATGGCCACGGGAAGCGGTATCTGCTCCTATATGGGCACTGGGCCGTTTGCGGAAGAAGGGGCGGAAGCCCTGCCGTTCCCGAATCCGGTACCGCCGAGTTATGAGGGTTATATATCTATCCGCAATCTGCCGACCGATGCGGAAGTCAAGATTACGGACGCGGCGGGCCATCTGATATACGAAGGGCGCGCCACGGGCAGCCAGTTGTCGTGGAACGGCTATAATATGCAGGGCAAGCGGCCGCAATCGGGCGTATTGCTCGTATTCGCCGCCACCTCCGACGGCAGCCAGCGCATCGTCTGCAAAATCTTCTATGCCCGATGACCGAGAGTGCAGAAGGCTTCGTGCTGCGGGAAATCCGTTACGGCGATACCGGTAGCATCGTAAAGATATATACTAAAGACAGGGGGCTCCGTTCGTTCTTCGTCAAGGGCGTGCGTCCGTCGGGCGCATCGGGCGGGCGGTCGTCGCGCCACCGTCAAGGCAAGGCCGGTCTGTTTCCGTTTTTGGAATTGGAGTTCACCTATGTGGAGCGGCGGGAAAGCCAGACGCTTTATACGTTGCGGCAGTTCCGCCCATCGGGGCGCGCGCAACGGCTCTATGCCGACGTTACGAAAGTCTGTATGCTGACGTTTTTGGCCGAGATGCTGAGCAAATGCCTGGCCGAAGGGCAGGCCGACGACGCGCTTTACGGATATATCGCGTATTTCGTGCAACGCTTGGAAGCGGCGGAGAAACCCTACGGCCATTATCACGTATGGTTCCTGTTGACGTTATGCCGTTATTTGGGATGTTATCCGCAGGTGGCGGAGGTATTGCCCGATGCGCCCGGTCTGAGGTTCGACTTGCAGGAAGGCGTGTTCTGCCGGATGCCGGCGGGGACGGTCGCCCAAAACCCTTTGTCGGGCACGGAGGCCGCGGCCGCGCTCTACCGGTTGCTGTCGGAGCCGGACCGGGCCGAGGAAAGCTTGCGCCGCATGGGTAATACGGAACGGCAAAGCCTGCTGCATCTGTTGGTGCAGTACTATACCGTGCAGTTCTCGTTGTCGGAAATCAAATCCTATGCCGTGCTGCGGGAAGTCTATAGCCTGTAGCCCAGGGGTTTACTTGTTGTAATGCTCCCGTTCCCACAGGCGGATGAAGTCTTCGGCGTATTCCTGGTCTATCCGCTTGGTGACGATGCGTTTGTCGCGGTCGAGGATATAGACGGTCGGCGTGGAGACGATGTCCCACAGGTCGTTGTAATCGGCCGTGGCCGTCTTGCCGTTCAGGTTGATCCAGTCGAACTGGTGCTCGCGGATGTAGTTTTTCCAGTCGGCCACCTCGAAGTCCTTGCAGATGGCGATGATTTCCAAATCCAGTTCCTTGCCTTTCTCGTGATAGAACTCCAACCATTTCGGCAGGCTCTTTTTGCAGTGGCCGCACGTCATCGACCAGAAGATGACCACCGTATAACGTTTGGGCGCGGAAAACACCGAGATGAAACGCTCGTTCGGCGAATCCACCGTCGTATCGGGGCAGGCGAATTCGGGCGGGCGGTTGCCGATTAACAGCGGTTCCACGCGCGTGATACGCTTCTTGAAGTTCTCCACGATGGAAGGCGTGGCCCAATAGGCTTCGCCCGTCAGGTAGTATCTTTTGGCGATATGCACCCAAATGGCGTCCTGCCCGATGATTTCCGAACGCTGGTATTTATCGACGGGATACCAAATCGCGTATTTGAACAACTCCTTGCTGCAACGGCATTTCTCAATGAAACGTTCAATCGCGTATTTCATCGTGTCGGGGCTCTGCATATACAGCACCTTGTCGAGCCAGGCCGTCATGCGCTGGTGGAAAATCGGCGTATAGACGAGGCGGTCGTCGCAAAGGTCGAGGTTGTCGAAATAGTGTTCCTTGTAGTATTCGTACTGCCAGTCGCGTTTGAGCGAATCGGGCACGTTTTCGGGGGCTTCCGGCACGTCGATGTCCTGCTGGGCCTTGAATACGGCCGCCATCAAGTGTTCGGGATGCGCCTTGATGAAGTCGGCCTTCTGTTGGTCCAAGCGGTCGAACAGCGCCGTTATTTTCTCGCGCCAGGCGGTTTGGGCCGCCGTGTCGTTGGCTTCCTTGGCCGCGCTGAAGCCCGCCTGCGCCTCGTTCATGGCCGAGTAATCCTTTTTCCCGGCTTCGATGAAGTCCATATAGAGCTGGTTCTCGGGCGAGCCGGTGAATTTGATGTGCTCGTTCAGGTTTGGGAATTCCGTTTCGATTTCAAATTGCTGGTCCTCGTCCAAAATGAACTCGGCGAAGCGCTTGTCGTTCGTGATGAGCAGATAGAGCCCGCGTTCTTTCGGCTGTTCGGACGAGAACGTATAGGTGTTGTTCTTGGCGTTGTAAACGGCCGTGTCGATGATGTACTGGCTGCTGCCGTAGTAACGCCCCATGAGCAATACGTTCTGCATGCTGTCCGGGTAATCGGCTATTTTCACTTTGATTTCAAGGGCGGGTTTCCCCTCGCTTTTGTTTTGGGCGGCGGCCGTCTGGAGCCCTCCGGAAAGGCCCGCGATGAGCAACAGGCCGGTTATGCTGTGTTTCAAAAACATACTACGCATGATATCAGTTTTAGGATATGCAAAACTACAAAAAAGAATGATAAGAAAGTCGGAAAACCCTCTTAAAGAATGTTAAAAAAACAGTGCATAAAAAACGCCGTGTCGGGCTGGTGAATGTGGGATATTTTATCTAATTTTGTTTTAAACTGGTGAAACTATGGGCTTCAAGATAAAAAACGGCCGTAACGGTTGGGGACTGACGGCGCTGTGCATTGCGTTGGCGATGGGCTGTGCCGCTTGTCGCACGGCCCGACCGGAGGGCATTGAGGCGTCGAAAGGCCATGCCGCCACGCCGGCCGCGCATTTTTCCCAAGACTCGGCCTATGCGTTCGTGGCGCGTCAGGTGGCTTTCGGGCCGCGGACACCCGGTTCGGCGGCGCATGACCGTTGCGCCGACTATCTGTATGCCGTTTTGAACGACTGCGCCGATACGGTGATTCGGCAGCCGTTTACGGCTGAACGTTGGGACGGCAAGGCGATGCAGGGCGTCAATCTCGTCGCGTGTTTCGCGCCGCAGAATCCGCGGCGGGTTTTGTTGGCGGCCCATTGGGATTCGCGGCCCTATGCCGACCAGGAGGCCGATTCCACGTTGCACCGTACGCCCATCGACGGGGCCAACGACGGCGCGAGCGGCGTGGGCGTGCTGCTGGAGGCGGCGCGCGTTTTGGCGGCCCACGCGCCGGCGGTCGGCGTCGATATCGTGTTGTTCGATTTGGAGGATGCGGGGCGTCCGGATTTCATCCCTTACACGCCCGGCGACGAAAATACGTGGTGCAAGGGTTCGCAGCATTGGGCGGCCCATCCGCATACGCCCGGTTATACGGCCGCTTACGGCATCCTGTTGGATATGGTGGGCAACCGGCAGCCGATGTTCGCGCAGGAAGCCACCTCGCTCTATTACGCCGCCGATATCCTGGACAAGGTTTGGGGCGTGGCCGCCGAATCGGGTTACGGGGCGGTCTTTGTGCCGAACCGGACGGGCGGCATCATCGACGACCACTTGTTTGTGAACCGTTTGGCGCGGATACCGATGATAGACATCATCCATAAGGATTTCGGCACCCCGACGGGCTTTTTCCCGCAATGGCATACGTTGCAGGACAATATGGCGCAGATAGACCCGAATACGTTGGGCATCGTCGGCAAAACGGTTTTGGAAACCCTGTATCGCGAATAAAAGAATCTCAGTCGGAATTATGGCGCAGCTCAAGAAACTGGCACAGCAGACGGCCATCTACGGCATCCCTTCCATCGTGGGGCGGTTCCTCAACTTCCTGTTGGTGCCGCTTTACACCTATACGTTCGCACCGGAAGCCTATGGCGTCGTCACGGAGTTCTATACCTACACGGCCCTGCTCATGGTGCTGTTGACCTATGGCATGGAGACGACGTTTTTCCGCTACGTGCAGAAGCACGACGACCGTAATCTCGTTTACAGCACGGGGCTGTGGTCGCTCTTTTTCACCTCGTCCTGTTTCTTCCTACTTGTCTTTTTGCTGAAAGACCGAATCGGCACGGCCTTGGGGTACCCCTATGCGGCCGACTACGTGCTGTGGTTCGCGCTCATCCTCGTGGCCGACGTCATGGCGTCCCTGCCGTTCTGCCTGTTGCGCGAGCAGAACAAGGCGTTCCGTTTCGCCTGCCTCAAAACCGTCAACATCGTCGTCAATATCGGGCTCAACCTGTTCTTCATCCTGTTCTGCCCGATGTGGATAGAGGCGCATCCGGCTTCCATCCTGCGGCATATCTATGTGGCCGACTTGGGCGTGGGGTATATCTTCATCTCGAACTTGATTGCCAGTTTTGTCACGATACTGCTGTTGTGGCCGGAATGGCGCCAGTTGCGCTTCCGCTTCGACCGGCAACTTTGGCGGAGCATGATGGGCTATGCGTTGCCCATCATGATATGGGGCTTGGCCGGCATTGTCGATAGCACGTTCGACCGTCTGTTGATCCGCTACCTGACGCCCGACACGCAGGTGGCCTTGGCGCAGGTGGGCATCTACGGCGCCTGCTATAAACTCTCGATTATCATGACGCTGTTCGTGCAGGCGTTCCGTTTCGCGGCCGAGCCGTTCTTCTTCAAGCAGGCCGCCCGGGCCGATGCCAAGGAAACCTATGCCGAGGTCATGAAATATTTCGTCATCACCTGTTCGTTGATTTATATGGGATGCGTGCTGTTCCTCGACCAAATTCTCTATTTCATCGGCGCCGATTACCGGGAAGGGCGGAGCGTGGTGCCGGTCTTGCTCATGGCGCAGTTCTTCCTCGGCATTTTCTATAACCTTTCGGTTTGGTACAAGGTCATGGACCGCACGCGCGTGGGGATGTATATCTCGCTTATCGGCGCCGTGCTGAACCTGGGGCTGAACTTTTTATTGATACCGCATTTCGGCTACGTGGGCGCGGCTTGGACGGCTTTGGCCTCGTATGTCGTCATGACGTTGATTTCGTATGTTTGGGGGCAGCGGTGCTACAAGGTGCCGTATCGGCTCGTATCCATCGGGGCGTATATCCTCGCGGTGGTGCTGTTGGGAGAGTTGCGGGAAGTGTTGCCGTTCCGTCAGGCGTGGCAGGGCATCGCGTTCGCGCTGTTGTGTCTGGGCGGTTTCTCGGCCTACGTATTGTATAGGGAGAAGGCGTTGCGGCAATTGTTTTTGAAAATTTTGAAACGATGATAGAAGTAAAGGTGGTGAATGCGTCCAAAGAGGCGCTGCCGGCTTATCAGACGCCCTTGTCGGCGGGCATGGATTTGCGGGCGAATGTGGCGGAACCCGTGGTGTTGCAACCGGGGCATCGCACGTTGGTGCCGACGGGCTTGCGTATCGAATTGCCGGCCGGTTACGAGGCGCAGATACGTCCGCGCAGCGGGCTGGCGCTCAAACACGGCATCACGGTGCTCAACAGCCCGGGGACGATAGACGCCGACTACCGCGGCGAGATACAGGTGTTGCTCGTCAACCTGTCGGAACAGGCCTTTGAAATCAAGCAGGGCGAACGCATCGCGCAGATGGTGGTGGCCCGCCACGAGCGCGTGCAATGGCAGGAAACGGCCGAGTTGTCGGATACCGAACGCGGGGCGGGCGGTTTCGGTCATACGGGCCGTTAGTTTTTAATGCAAATAATTTAATACCAAAAAGATATGAGGATTATCATTCCTATGGCCGGCATGGGCAAGCGCATGCGCCCGCACACGCTGACCACCCCCAAACCCTTGCTCCGTCTGGCGGGGCGTCCCATTGTGGAACACTTGATAGACGAAATCGTGACGACGGTCAAAGAACCGATTGAGGAGATTGCGTTTATCGTCGGCGATTTCGGCGAACAGGCGGAACGGGAACTGTTGGATTGCGCGCGGAAACGCGGTGCGCAGGGGCGGATTTATTATCAGGAAGAACCGCTGGGCACGGCGCACGCCGTCCTGTGTGCGGCCAATTCGTTGAAAGGCCCGGTTATCGTAGGCTTCGCCGATACGATTTTCTTTTCCAATTTCGTGATAAAGCCGAATCAGGAAGCCGTTATATGGACGAAGCGAGTGGAACATCCGGAGGCTTTCGGCGTTGTGTTGACCGACGACGAGGGCCGCATCACGGGCTTTGCCGAGAAACCCAAGACGTTCGTTTCGGACCAGGCCATCATCGGCATCTATTATTTCAAGGACGGCAAGAACCTGCACAAGGAACTGCGCTATCTGATTGACAACGATATCAGCAAAGGCGGTGAATATCAGTTGACCGACGCCTTGGAGAATATGCGGCGCAAAGGCGTCGTCTTCTACAGCGAGACGGTGGACGAATGGTTGGATTGCGGCAACAAGGCCGCGACCGTGGATACGCATACGCGCCTGTTGGAGCACAAGCATATCCATCAAATCGCGCTGACGGCTCAGATTACCGACAGCGTCATCATTCCGCCCTGCTATATCGGCGACAAGGCCTGCATCCGCGAATCCGTCATCGGGCCTTGCGTTTCGGTGGGGGCGCGCGATGACATTTCGCAGTCGCGTATCTCGCACAGCATCATCCAGGCCGACACGCGCATCGCCAGTAAGGTGATGACGGGTTCGATGATCGGTCGGGAAGCCAACATCGCGGGCCTGCCGCAGAGCCTCAACCTCGGCGACTACTCCCAGTTGAGCGAAGGCGA
>CAMXAS010000055.1 GCA_947179195.1 uncultured Bacteroidales bacterium | reverse complement strand
TGCGACCATGCCGGTTTCGCTATGAAAAAGTATTTGGTGGACGTATTGGGCAACCAGGGTTACGTCTTCAAGGATTTCGGTACGTTCAGCGATGCGAGCGTCGATTATCCGGATTTCGCGCATCAGGTAGCCGGCAGCGTTGCCACGGGTAACCATAAAATCGGTATCCTCGTATGCGGTTCGGGCAACGGCGTGTCGATGACGGCCAACAAACACCGCGGCGTCCGCTGCGCCTTGTGCTGGAACGAAGACTTGGCGGGTTTGGCGCGTCAACACAACGACGCCAATATTATGGCGTTGCCGGGCCGTTTCATCTCCTGCGAACTGGCCGAAAAGATGGTGAAACGCTTTTTGGATACACCCTTCGAAGGCGGCCGTCACCAACTGAGGGTAGAGAAAATAGACCTGTAGGACAAGGGTTTCCATGAGCGAACTCAAAGACCATTACCGGCGTTTTTACGAACGCGGCGTCAATGCGGTCAGAAGCAAGGCGGACTATTCGGTTTACGAATCGGTAGGGGAGTACTACGAAAAACTCGTCGCCAACGCGCCTTCCTATTATACGCGCTTTGACATGGCCAAGAAGCGTGCGGCATTCTATAAATACAAGGGTATCAAGAATCTGCACGACAATCTGATTGAGTTCGAGGGAAGGTTCACGGCCGGCGGCGGCAAGGTGATTTATGCCGAAAACGCCGCCGGTGCGCTGAACGAAATCGCGTTTATCCTTTCGCAACACACGCGCAAGCAGTTGTTGCTTTCCTCGGAGCCCATTTTGGACGAGATAGGGCTCGAAGCCTACCTCAGCGAGAAGGGGCAGGACTACACGATGTTATCGCTGCACCGTCTCTTCGCGCCGGTTCACCCGGAAACGTCCGAAAACATCAACAAAGGTCTGATTAAAAAACTGCAGGCCGAGAAATTCAGCGGCAATACGGTCAACGTGTTGGATCTCTATAAGAAACAGTCGCTGAACAAGGCTTACGACGATGCCATCTCCATCATGGCGGCCGACAGCCTCGTGGCCGATATAGGCGGGGTCGTGTTCCTGGATCAGACCGGCGAATTAGCCATACAGAACAGTTTCAGTAAAATACAGATTGTGGTGGCCGGCATCGACCGCCTCATTTCCTCGGTGACGGAACTCGAACTGCTCAACGCCTTGAAATCCACGCACCGGTACGGCGATTACCTGCCTTGGAACCAGACGATTGTAAGGGGGCCGAAGCAGGAAGGCGAAATTGACGGGCCGGAAGAGATGTATGTGATATGGGTGGATAACGGCCGCAGCAAAATCATGGGTTACAAGGATCAACGCACGATATTGAACTGCATCCGCTGCGGGGCGTGCGAGGCCCTGTGCCCGGTCTTCAAGTTCGTCAAGTCCAAATCGGGCGAGAACGGCCATGAGAACCACGACAATCCGTTGGCGTGCGTGGCCTTGCCGATTGAGCGCGGCTTCGACAAATACGCCTATCTGAGCTTCGCCTGCACGCTGTGCGGCAAGTGTCAGGAAGTGTGCCCGGTGCGCATTCCGCTGCCGGAACTCATCCTGTTCAACCGGCGGGAGGCCGTCGGCAGGGGGCACGGCTTCGGCCTGAACAAATCGCAGGTCAAGACGTTGAAAAAGATGTTTTTGAAGCGTAAGGCCATGGAGTCGCCTTACAACAAGTTCGTATTGAAGGCCAGCGGCATCAAGAAGGAATTCGGCGCGCAGCGGGTCTTTCCGGATTTCAGTCAGAAGAGTTTCCACGTGTTGTGGTCGGAAGCGTCCGGTATATATACTTCACAGAACAAATAATGCGGTTATGGATATCAATACGGTGCGGAAAGAGATAGCGGATATTTTAAATGAGCCGCTTCCTTTTTCCGAGCAGGAGATTTGTGCCCGTCTGCTGGGCTTTTTGGATTTGACGACCTTGGAGGGAACCGACACGCACGCGCGCGTGCGCGACCTTTGTCAAAAGGCCTTGCGCTACCGAACGGGCGGCGTATGCGTCTATCCGTATTATGCGGGCCTGGTGGCCGAAACGTTGAAGGGCAGCGGCATCCGGACGGCCTGTGTCGTGGGCGGCTTTCCGGCTTCCCAACTGCCGTTGGAACTGAAGCTGGCTGAAGCCCGTTACGTGCTGGCACAAGGCGCGGACGAGATGGACATGGTGTTGGCGCAGGGGGCGTTCCTTGAGGGTGACAGCCGCCGGGCCGGCGATGAAATCAAGGCCATGAAGGCCGTTTGCGGCGACAAGCATCTGAAGGTGATTTTGGAGACCGGCGCCTTGCCGGATTTGGACGCGGTGGCGGCGGCCGCCCGCCTGGCCATCAGTAGCGGCGCCGACTTCATCAAGACCTCCACGGGCAAGATAGCGGTATCGGCCACGCCGGAGGCTTTCTACGTCATGCTGCGTGTCATAAAGGAACATCATGAACAGGGCGGCCGCCGCATCGGCATCAAGCCGGCCGGCGGCATCTCGACGGTGGAGGCCGTATTGCCTTACTTCCGTCTGCTCTACGCCGTCTTGGGCGAGGATTGGCTGCGGCCCGACCTGTTCCGCATCGGCGCGAGCCGCCTGGCCGACGCCTTGGCGAAGGGCGCGGGCTTGGCGTAATGCCGCCGGCCGGCCAGCACCAAAGGCAGGCGGTTCAAGGCCATAAAAAAAAAGCGGTTGGACATCTATCCAACCGCTTTTTTCGTAGGGTCACCCGGAGGCGACCTCAACCGTCAAGCCCTTATTTCTTCTGAATGATGCAGAAGCGCGTGATGCTCCAGAACTTGGCCGGATCCTTGATTTCGATGACCACGTTCTTCGGGTTCTTGTTGTTGATCGTGTAGCTGCCCGAGGGGTGCGTGCTCATCAGAACCACTTTCGCGGATTTCGTCTCTATCGTCCGCTCGTCGTTGTAGTTGTCGATGCGGGTGAAGCTGGAAATCTTGACATTCGGGTTGATGGTTTTCTTGTCCAAAATGCCCTTGGCCTTGATGTCCTTGGCGGTACCTACGAAGTAGTAAGCCGTGGACACCATGCTGTTGAGCGTGGCGATTTCGTTGTCCTTGCTGGCCAGTTCGCTGTCTTTGCTCTCGATTTCCTTCTGGTAACGGATGATTTCAAGCTGTAACGAATCGTTGATGGCCTGCAGGGCGGCATAGGCGTCTTTCAGCAACGCCAGTTCTTCCTGGAGGCTTTCGATGCGGGCTTCGCTTTCGGTTACCTTGTTCTTCAGGCCCGCAATCTGTTCTTCGAGCTGTTTGTTCAATTCGGCCAGACGTTGGTTCTCACGTTCGTAGTAAGCCAGTTTTTCGGCCTGGTTGTTCGTGGCGGGCGCCGGGGCGACGGCCGGCTGGGGCGTAGGCACCTTGCTGCTTTCGCGCAACTGGCGGTTTTCTTCCTGCAGACGCGTGTTCTGATCCTGCAACTGAGCCGATCTTTCTTGCAGACGCGCCGTCTGTTTCTTGGATTCGATCAGCTGTTTGCGCAGACTCTGCATCTGACGCAATTGCTTGCGGTTCGATTCCATGAGCTTGCCGATTTCGGCGATGTCGTTCAGGATTTTCTGCTGCTGGTCGATCGGGCCTTCTTCGTTGGCTTGAACGATCATCTTTTCCCGAACCTTGATTTCGTCGATGTTGCGTTCTATCTCGGCGTAAGCGCTCATGAAGCAGTTCTGGATGGAGTCGGAGCGGAAGATGCTCTCGGTCATCATCAGGTTGTCTTCAATCAGTTTGTTGTAGTCGGCCGTGCGGACAATCTTACAAGAGGTCAAGGTCATCAAGGCCGCGAGAGCCATGCCCATAAGACCCGTTTGCACGTACATTCTTTTCATGGTTTTCCGTTTTTAAAATTTGCGTTGCGGTTCAATGCAACTTGCAAAAATAATAAAATTTTCAGATAAAGTACGAATTAAAGGGCGATTAAATGCAATTTCCTTAATTTTGCATCCAAGGCGGATTTTGGAAAAACAGGAAATGGCCACGAATTACGAAGCGTTCATCGCGCAGCTGGATGCGTTTATCGACCGGTATTACGGCTATGAAATCCGGAAGGGGATTTTGCGGTCGGCGGCGGCGCTGTTGCTGTTGTTCCTGTTGATGGCGGCCGCGGAGTCGCTGTTGTTCTTCGGCGGCGGAGCGGGGGCCGTTTCGGGCTCGCCGTCGGCCTTGCGGACGTTTCTGTTTTGGCTGTACGTGACGGCGGGGGCGGGCACCGTGGCCTGGCAGGTGGGGCTGCCGCTCTGGCGGCGTTTCGGCGGCGGGCGCATGAGCCACAAGGAAGCCGCCCGCCTGCTGTCGGCGCATTTTCCGGACTTGGACGACAGGCTGTGCAATGTCTTGGAGTTAAAGGAAATAAGCGACAACACGCCGGTCTTGGCCGCGGCCGCCATCGAGCAGATTTCGGCCGGTTTCCGCACCTATCGTTTCACGTCCGTTTTCAAGCCTGCGCAGCTGAGGCCGCTGTACTTCCTGTTGGGCGTCCCGCTCCTGTTGACGGTGGCCGCCGCCTGCCTTTTCCCCTCGGTGCTGGGCGGCTCCTCCAGGCGGCTGATGCACCCGCGTCAGACGTTCGCGCGGGAGTTTCCGTTCAGCATCCGTTTGGAAGACAGCGTTCTGAGGGTGCCTTACGGCGAACGCTACCGGTTGCAGGCGGCGGCCGAAGGGGATTGGCTGCCGTCGGCCATAGCGGTATGGATTGAGCCGGATGAGGTGGAAACGGCGGACGCGCCGGGACGGGGCTTCCGGGCCGACTGCCGGACGGTGGCCGCCGGGCGTTACACCTATACGTTCGAGCCGCTCTATCGGGATGTCGTGTTCCGGCTGGTGGCGGGACGTTTCGTGAGCCCGCCCTACCGGCTGAGCGTGGTGCCGCCGGCGGTGCTCACGTCGCTGACGCTGGATTTGACGTACCCGGCTTACACGGGGCTCGCGCCGCGCCGCATCGACGCGGTGTCGGAGCTGGCGGAAACGGGCTTGCCCTACGGCACGCGGATGCGCTGGCGCATGGTCTGGACCGAGGCGTCGGGCCTGGAGGTCGTGACGGAGGCCCTTGACACGGAAACGCCTGAGGCGGCGGTGCAGGCGGCGCGGCGCGGGCTGGAAGCGGCGGCCGTTCCGGATTCGGGGCAGGCGTTCGTTTTTGAGACGACGGCGCTGCGGTCGTCGCTTTATAAGTTCGTGCCGCGGGCTTCGGCTTACCGCCGTGCCGACACGGTGGTCTGCCGCACCGAGGTGTGGGAAGACCGCTACCCGCGCATCGAGGCGGAGGGGACGGTGCCGCCGGCGGAGGCGGCCGGCCTCTACGAGAGCATCCTGCAGGGCGAGATTTCCGACGACTACGGCTTTTACAGCCTTTTGTTCCGCGTCAAGGACGAGGACGGCAAATTCATATATACCGACACGCTGTTTCACGGCGGCATGGGTTCCGCGTCGGGTCAGACGGCATCCCCGTCGGGTCACGCCAAATTATTCTTTTCGGAAAACGGCCGCTGGGCACGCTTCGTCTATGGCGTGGCGCCCGACACGTGGGCGTTGCCGGCGGGCGCCTCGGTCTTCTACGAGTTGGAGGTGCGCGACAACGACCCCTACGGCGGCTACAAGGCGGCGGTATCCCGCACGTTCACCTACCGGGTGGCCGAAGCCGACGAGGCGCAACAGCAGTGGCGCGAGCAGCACGAACAGCTGGCGCGGGCCTTGGATTCGGTGTCGGCGGGGCAGGCGGCCTTTTCGGAGCGCTTCCGCGACGTGAGCCGCTCGCTCTTGGAGAATACGGGCTGGGACTGGTCGGACCGTCAGAAGGTGGAACGCATGGTGGAGGCGCAACTGGCGCAGATGGAGGCTTACCGCGAGGCGATGCAGGCCATGGAGCAGCAGCGGCGCGCCGACAAGACCGAATACAGCGACGGGTTGCGCGAAGAGGAGCGGCAACTCGAAGAACTCATGGCGCAGCTGTGGAACGAGGAGGCCTTGCAGAAGTTGCAGCAGATAGAAGAATGGTTGCAGGAGAACGCGCCCAAGGAGCAGGTGGTGGAGGCCTTGGAACAGTGGCAGGAGGAGCACCGCGACCTGGTGCGCAACTGGGAACGCAACAAGGAAATCTACAAGCGGCTCGAATTTGAAAAGGGCTTGGAGAAGATGACGGCCGATTTGGAGGCCTTGGCGCAGGCGCAACGGGACTTGCAGGCGCAGACCGAACAGGCGTCGGAGGACGGGCGGCCGCTGTCGGACTCGGCCGCGGCGGCTTTGGCGGAGGAACAGGCCGCGTTGAACCGCCGTTACGACGAGATGCGTCGCACGTTAGAGTCGCTCGAAGGGCAGAACGAAGCCTTGAAGCGGCCTTTCCCGTTCGAACTGCCGTCCGATCTGATGGACGACGTGGGCGCGCAGATGCAACAGGCCGGCGACGCCCTGCAACGGAATCAACCCAAAGTCGCCTCCGGCCCTCAGCAAAAGGCGTCGGAAGGCTTGCAGTCTTTGAGCCGCAATCTGGCGGAACAGCAGGCCGCGATGCAGGCCGACCAAGACGCCGAAGATGCCGAATACCTGCGGCTGTTGCTCAAAGAAATCGTGCGGCTGTCGTTCGAACAGGAGGATATCATGGGGCTGTTGCAGCAGATGGAGGTCTCCGACCCGCGTTACGGCACGGTCATCCGGCGGCAGAGCCGTCTGAACCGCGATGTGACGCAGGTGGAGGACAGCGTCCGCGCGTTGAGCGTCCGTCAGCCGCAGGTGGCCGTCCACACGCAGGGCGTGCTCAAGCATTTGCGTTGGGACAGTCAGAAGGCCTTGGCCGATTTGCTGACGATGAACACGACGCTCTACCGCTATTACCGCACGCAGAACCGGCAGGCCGAGGCCGCGCAGCAGCGGGCCATGAACGGCCTGAATGAACTGGCCTTGCTCCTTTCCGAGTCGTTGGACCGGATGCAGATGAGCCTTTCCATGCAGGGCAGCGGTGGCAAGGGGCAGCCGCAGGCGGGGGCCGGGGCGGCCGAGAGCGGCGACGAGTCGCAGAAGGGTTCGGCGTCCGGCGAGGGCGGCCAGACGAAGCCCGGCGAAGGGCCTTCGCTAAGGGAGATGCAGGAGAGCCTGAACCGGGGCTTGGAGGCCTTGCAGAAAGCCATGCAGGGGCAGCAGGTCAGTAGCGAGGCTTTCATGCGGGCGGCCGCCCAACAGGAGATGATTCGGCGCGCCTTGCAGAAGCAGATGGAAGAGATGAAGCGTCAGGGCGGCAAGGCCCAGGGCGATTTGCAGCGCGTGTTGGGCGATATGGAGCGGACCGAACGCGAGTTGGTGCACAAGGCGGTGACGCCGCAGATGCTCTTGCGGCAACAGCAGATAGCGACGCGGCTGTTGGAGGCCGAAAACGCCGAGTTGAAGCGCGAGAAAGAGGAGCGGCGCGAGTCGAAGGAAGGCCGCGAGATGGAGCCGTTCCGCATCGAGGATTGGGAGTTCGAGGAAGAGGATTTGCTCCGTAGCCGCGAGGGCTTGCAGCAAAGGATGCCGCCTTTGCATCCGCTGTTGAAGCAGAAGGTAGAGGGGTATTTTCTTTAAATTTTTTTCCCACGTTTCACGTGGAACTTTAAGTGGCCCCCTAGCGCTAAGTCACTCCTCGCACGCCTACGGCTGCTACCCTCGCTTCGCTCGTGTGAAGTTCGGCATAGTCCAAGTAAACTTGGCTCTGCGCTCACCTCGCGCGAACTTTCGTCGGGCGCCACCGCACGAGGCCAGCCAGCGCATTTCGTGTTCTATATCATTA
>CAMXAS010000054.1 GCA_947179195.1 uncultured Bacteroidales bacterium | reverse complement strand
ACACAACAGATTTTGGTTCTGTCATTCCAGGTTCGAGTCCTGGTTGGTCAACAAAAGAAAAAACGGGACAATCAAATTGTCCCGTTTTTATTTTTAAAACCGTCCGCGTCCTTAGAATATCGACACGCCGAGATCCGTCGTAAAACGTTCCAAGGTTTCCATACCCATAATCGAATTGCCGTGCGGATTGAGTTCGGGACTCCAGACGGCGATGCTGAGCCGCCCGGGAATGACGGCCACGATGCCTCCGCCCACGCCGCTCTTGCCCGGCATGCCGACCCTGAACGCGAAATCGCCCGACTCGTCGTAGAAACCGCACGTCAGCATCAAGGCGTTCAGACGCTTGGAACGGCTCATACTCAAAATCTGCTCGTCATTGTACGGATTAACGCCACGGTTGGCCAAAAAGACGAACGACTTGGCCAATTCCTCACAGGTCATGGCAATGCCGCACTGATGACAATAGACGTCCATCAACGTATCCACGTCGTTCGCGATATTGCCGAAACTCTTCATGAAATGTCCCAGCGCCAGATTGCGGCTCGCGTGTTCCAACTCCGAATGCGCCACCGCCGTATCGAAATAGATGTCCGGCGTATCGGCCACCGACCGCACGAATTGCAGAATCGCCTCCTTCGGCTTCGCATAGAGTTGCATGAGTTTGTCGGTGATGACGAGCGCGCCCGCATTGATGAACGGATTGCGCGGCACGCCCTGCTCAAACTCCAACTGCACCAACGAATTGAAGGCCGTACCGGAAGGTTCGCGCCCGACGTATTGCCACAACGAACTGCCCATGTGACGCAATACCATGACCAGCGTGAACACCTTGGAAATACTCTGTATCGAGAATTTGGTGCGATAGTCGCCCACGCCCATGATTTGCCCATCGACGGTCGCCACCGCGATGCCGTACTGATGCGGGTCCACGTTCGCCAGGGCCGGAATATAATCCGCCACCTTCCCTTGCCCGAACAAAGGCTTTACATCGTTGTATATTTGCGTGATAACCTCTTTATAATCCATAACCTGTCCGCCTATAATCTTCCGCGAAGTTACGGATTTTTCGTAAATTCGGGCATCCGAAACCGATGCCGCCCACCAAGCGGACATCGTATCGCACTAAAATAAAACCGATTGTATGAAACCTATGGATTCATCGGCCGCCCCGAACCGGCACGACCGCATCGTTTCGTTCTGCTGGCAACATCTGTGGTTGCTCGTCTCCCTGTTCATCATGACCGTGGGCGTGGCGGTCTGCGTCCGTTCCACGCTGGGATCGAGCGTCATCAGCGTACTGCCTTACGTATTCGAAAGCGCCGGCCAAGCGGGACTGGCGCCCGCGCTGACCATCGGCCAATACACCTATATCATGAATTTTATCCTCGTCTTCGGCCAAATCGCCGTACTGAGGCGGCAATTCGAATGGGTGCAACTGTTTCAGCTCGTTATCGGCTTTCTGTTCGGCACGCTCATCGACCTGAATATGCTGCTGACCGCCTGGCTCGCGCCGGTAGCCCTTTGGCAACGGGCACTGACCCAAATCGCGGGCTGTACGGTTTTAGGCATCGGCATCGCGCTGGAAGTCTGCTGCGGTAGCGTGACCATGCCCGGCGAAGGCTTCCCCGTGGCCATCAGCCGCATCACGGGCATCGACTTCGCCAAAGTCAAAATCTGCGTCGATACCGCCCTGGTGCTCCTCGGCATCGTGGCCTGCTACGCTTTCTTCGGCGCCTGGCAATGGCACATCATCGGCATCGGCACGCTGTTCGCCATGTTTTACGTCGGCATCGTCGTCCGTTTTACCGGCAAACGCCTCGGCTGGTTCCGCCATCTGTTGGCCTACCGACCGGGGCTGCGCCGTTACGTCTATGGATTGGCCCGCTTCATTTACAACCGGGATTCCAACGCATAGCCCCGTGCCTTACCGTTTCAATTGGTCTATCTGACGCAGGATTTCATCGGCGGAACGCACGATGTGCCGGTTCATGGACAAACCGCAACAGCCGCCGATAATCGCGCCGACCAAAGCGCCGCCCCCTATGAACCCAAAAGAGTCTTCCCCCATCCCGTATAATTCCCACAGCATCCACAACAGCCACAGGCAACACATCGGGAGGCCGATGCGCGGCCAAAGGACATACTGCCGCCTGAAGTTCTGCACCGTCTCCGCCACCGTCACCAAATTGTCCGTCGCCCAATGGATGCGCCACATCGGCCAATGCATCGCGAGCGTACAGCCTGCCGAAATCCCCAACATCACATCCGTCGCCACGCTGA
This sequence comes from uncultured Bacteroidales bacterium, assembly GCA_947179195.1. Classification (GTDB taxonomy): domain Bacteria; phylum Bacteroidota; class Bacteroidia; order Bacteroidales; family P3; genus CAMXAS01. The sequence goes on along the minus strand of CAMXAS010000054.1, from coordinate 5,536 downwards.
ACGCCACCGAAAGGCCGGCCATATCGGAAAATATCCGGGGCGCGGTCACCATCGTCAACAAACTCAAGACAATGATAAAGATGGCCTTGCGGTTGATATAATCCGTCTGCAACGCCATCGCGTTGCGGATGCTGCGGTCTTCCACCTGTAACCGTTCCGATAATATATATTTCAACGAAGCCAGTTCCGACTTCATCTGTTCCATTTCCAACTTTTCGTTTTCCATATCCAATCTCCTCCGATTATTTATTGTGTTTCAATTCTTCCTTGATTCTGAACAGACGCACGCCCACATTCCGCGCCGAGATACCGACGATGGCGCCGATTTCCTCATACGACAAATCTTCCAGCCACAGCAAGACTATCGCGCGGTCGAACATCCCCAAACGCGCAATCCGGTCGTGCAACAGCCGCGCCTGCTTGATGTCCGCCGCTTCGGCCTCGTAAAGCGACGCGCTCAAATTCTCCAGGCCGGCATCCGACCGGCGTTCCGACAGGCGGCGTTTCCGCTTGCGGTCGGCGCTGATACAGGTATTGAGCGCGACGCGCCACACATAGGTGCGCACCTGACTGTCCCCGCGGAACCGCCTGAAGCCGCGCCACAGATTAATCAGCGTCTCCTGAAACAAATCGCTCACCTCATCGGGATTATCCGAAAACATATAACAGACGGTGTATATCGTCTCTTTCTGTTCCCGGACCAAGCGCGCAAATTCTTTCTCCGTCATTTGAACTCGTTTTAGACATTAGACGCCGGTTCGTCCGAATAATTACAGAAAGCCGCTTTTTATCGACCGGAAGAAAGCGTCTTGGCTTTCTTGCTCTCATACAACTGCCACGAATTGACGAGATTATGCCAAATGCTGTAAAACCCACCGACCACGGCCGTAATCGGGGTGAAGAACGTGAAGCCCATCCAAATCGCCAAGACGGTATTTTTCTGACCCAACGACTGCCCCGCACTGATTGTGTCGTTATAACGCGACCCGACCCGCCGACCGACATAGAACTGCAACAGACAGCACACCAAGGAGGCGACGACGAGCCACAGTTCCGTGGCCAAACTCTCCTCGCTGTGCATGATACTGCGTACCGTGACGGCCGTCGCCAACGCCAGGGCCACCGCCCAAAGGTAGAACGCCAGTTCCTGATAATGCGACAGGATGAAATGCAGGCGCGGCGCCAGATAACGGACCAGGATGGCGGCCAACAGCGGCATCAGCAAAAGCGGGAACACCTTGCCGAGAATGAGCAGGGACGACGTCCACACCGTGATGCCCTGACTCGGATGCACGAAAGGCACCAAGGCCGGCACGACGAGCGCGACGGCTAAATTGATGAGGATTGTATAAGTGGTCAGATGCGCCGCATTGCCGCCCAACTTCTTCGTGATGACCGCGCCGGCCGTGGCCGTCGGACAGATGATGCAAATCATGACGCCTTCGATGACCACGCGCATCCCGCTGTGCGGCAACAGCACCAACAAGGCCGCCAAGGCCGCGAAGATACCGACTTGAAACAACAGCAACAGGCCGTGCCACGGGCACAGCCGCAGTTTCTTCGGATTGACCTTGCAGAACGTCAGGAACAGCATCGAAAAAATCAACAGCGGCTGCAACAGCCCGACCGCCTTGCCGGCCAACGCATGCGTCGGTTCGAGAAACGGAATGTTCACATAAAGGAAATAACCCGCGATACCGGACAGCATCGCGAAAATCAACATCCAATCCTTGATGAACCCGAGTATTTTCTTCATCGTTTGACGCGCTTCCGTGCAAAGATACGAAAATATCGCCTTTTTTATTTATCTTTGCATCGCTTTGACGCCGACGGCAGGCACCGGGATTCTGTTTTCGTTCCGGAACCGACCGACGGCCGGCCTATGGGGGTGACTGGTTTTGACAGCAAGCATAGCCGGAAGATAAGCACGCCGAGTTCTGTGTATTCGCCTCGTAAATCGTGATGCACAACGCCATTAAACGGCAACGAAAACAATTATGCCCTCGCGGCCTAGTATTAGATACTACGCTTGAGGTGCTTCCGGAAAAGCCCCGGCAGAAGGCTCGTTCCTGCGAAGTATAAAATCAATCTCTGCCCCTTGGCGATTCGCTTTCGGTCGCCGGAGGTACAACAGGAAGATAAGGAAAAGATACAGGCCGTCTTTCGCCTACCCTTTTCTCGAAAACCCAACGAAAGACTAAGCGTGTAGAAAGTTTTTCAACTACTTGTTTGGACGGCGGTTCGATTCCGCCCACTTCCACAGCAGACACGGACGGTTCGCCTCGCGGCGGGTCGTCCGTTTGGTTTTCTTCCTCAGATATGCTATCTTTGTCCTCAGATAACCCTTGATTGGTCGTATATGGAGCGCAATTGGGGCGCTCTAGAAGTGACGATTGGTCGGGGGTTATTTTTTTGCTCTGATAAATAACTTCTTCATTTTTTGATTACCTTTGCAACAGAATCCCAATCCGAGTATTCAACGTCAGCGAGATTCTTTCGCTGTTTGTTTATAAGGGTTTGGATTTTTTCTTATCAAAATACTTTTCCGTATCTTGCAGGTTGTTTCAAAGGATTTATACTGATATACCATGACAGCTGACACCACCGTGTCAAACACCGCCATCGAGCGACACCGCGACCGATTCGCGGGTGTGGCCATGCGCGAGGTCGATACCTGCTCTGGCCGCCCCACAACCACTATGCCGTCGAACCGCGCCATTACATCAAAATAGCGAAACAAAACACCTCAAAATAGCGAAATAAAATACATCAAAATAGCGAAACGTACTTGACAAACTCACAAATTCCCCCTATCTTTGTAGGAGCTAAATTAACTCTGTATGAAATACCTACCCCGCATAGCCGACCAAGAACTCCGCCTCAGGCTCAGTTACATAGGAGCCGTCCTCATAGAGGGCCCCAAATGGTGCGGTAAAACGACGACGGCGGAACAACAGGCTGCCAGCATCCTGAAGCTCCAAAATCCGGATACGCGGGAAGCCTATCTGACGACCGGGCGGACCCGCCCGTCCAACTTGCTCAACGGCCCCACGCCCCGCTTGATAGACGAATGGCAGGATGCCCCCATGCTGTGGGATGCTGTCCGCACCTTAGTGGATGAACGCGGTGGTGCGCCTGGACAATTCATACTAACTGGCAGCAACTCAGTTGACAGACAATCAATTATGCATAGCGGTACAGGGCGTATCTCCAGAATGAAGATGTATCCCATGAGCCTCTTCGAATCGGGCGAGTCTTCCGGTGCCATCTCCTTAAAGGAATTATTCGACAACCCCGAGTTTGATATTGACGGCATTGCGTCCAACATGACCATCAACGACCTTATCCGCTCAGCGTGCCGGGGCGGTTGGCCGGCGTCTTTGAAACTTGGCTATAAGGAGGCATTACGGATTGCAAAAGACTACCTCGAAGGCGTAGTAACCTCGGATATTATAAAAGTTGATGGTATCAAACGAGACCCAGCTTTGACCCAAGCCATCATCCGAACCTATGCGAGAAATCTATCGACCTTAGCGAAACGCACCAACCTTCTGAAAGATGTCAATGCGATTAGCGAAGGTTGCTCCGACCGCACATTTGATGATTATGTAAAAGCGCTGACCCGCTTATTCGTAATACAAGACATTCCGGCCTGGTCTCCTGCCGTAAGGTCGGCCACCGTCATCCGCAGAAGCCCCAAGAGGGGCCTCATTGACCCCTCCATTGCCATCGCCGCCTTGGGCTTATCGCCGCAGACCTTGGAAATGGACCTCAAAACCTTCGGCTTCATCTTTGAATGCATGGCCATCCGCGACTTGAAGGCCTATACCCAGTCCTTATACGGTGAATTATCGTACTACCACGACCGGTATGACCTGGAGGCCGATGCCGTTCTGCACCTCAACGACGGCCGCTACGCCCTTATCGAATTCAAGCTCGGCGGCGCGGAAATCGAAGAAGGGGCCGCCCATCTAATTGCGATACGCGACCTTGTGAGAAAGCACAACGAGAAAGAGCCGCAGATACAGCTCCGAGAGCCGGATTTACTGCTCGTCATTACCGGCGGCCCCATCGCCTACTCCCTCCCGAACGGCGTAAAGGTCATTCCGCTCGCCTGTTTGAGGGAGTAAAACGAGTTTTTAACACAATAAGAATCAATTCAGAAATGGGATATTTCCTTCTCGATACCACTACATATTCCAGGTAAAATTAAACCGCTGACCTGATATAGTCAATTCAAGTTCAACAGTATCACCTTTCTTACGTTCGGACATAATATAGCCAGAAAGACAATCACCCGGGAATACAGTATTTTTCTTAAGATAACCGGCTTTTACCATCTTACGGTTCGACTCATGAACAGAAGTATTGTAAGCCATGATGATATTATCCAATTGTTTTTCTTCGCGAGTTTTCTTTCCTCCAGTTCCCGCATTAAAACCTTCAAGTCCCTCTGTCAGCATATCAAGACGCTGCATCCGCTTGTTAAATTCATCTGCCTTCCACACTTTCAATTCGGTTATCTTACCCTTTTTATGGACTCGTACACCACACCCTTCGTTGAACAAGAATGTTTGCCTTTCGCTTACATTGTTTATTAGAATATTGAACCTGTAATAATTCAAATCTTGTAATGTCTCAACCTCCACTGAAGCACATACATCAACAGAATCCCCACTTGAACAATACCATTCAAGACCATCCACATAAAACGACGTGTTTTGGGCATTCGACAACGAAATATGCAACCCAAGGGTGCACAAAAGTAAAGACAATGTTTTGAGTAGTTTTTTCATTAGCATCTGTATGTTTTATGTCCACTCTTATTCTTCAAATAGTTTCAAGCCTTGTTCGCCAAAAACCAATTCGAGTACCTGATCCCTTTTTTCTTCACTTAACTCTATTTGCAAGAAAGCCTTAACCGGCTCTTTTTTGACCATATCTGCCGGTAGATACTTGACCGGATATGTAATAATATCTATTTCCGACATAGAAAACGCCCTTGCAAATTTGGAAAGATAATCAATACTCATACGCAAATCCCCACTCAAAATTTTACTAACTTGAGACGCCTGAATCCCTGCCTTTAATGCGATTTTGCTTTGCGAAACATCTTTGTCTTTCATTATTTTACGGATATTCCGCAAAAGAGTATCATAAAATGTTTGTGGCGTTTCTTCCATAGTTGCAAAGTTATCAAAAATTATCCATATTTTGCAATTCTTTGTCATAAACAAATTCGATGCCTTTATAAATAAAAACTACCATGACAACTATCTCTGACGACACGCCGATCGTAATGCTTACCATCGGTCAATTAAAAGAAGCGTTGCGGGAAATACTGAAACCCGCAACAACGCAGACAAGAAACGGCAATCCCAATTATTTTCCGTATCTTGCAGGTTGTTTCAAAGGATTTAGACTGATATACCATGACAGCTGACACCACCGCGTCAAACACCGCCATCGAGCGCCACCGCGACCGATTCGCGGCCGTGGCCATGCGCGAGGGACACCCGCATTGGGACACCTGCAT
>CAMXAS010000053.1 GCA_947179195.1 uncultured Bacteroidales bacterium | reverse complement strand
AATACGGTGAACCATGGTCAGCAAGACGGTCGTTTCGATTGTACTTTGGCTAATATCGGCGTAGGTGGGCATATTTGTGACGGTAATGAGAATTCGTTGGCACCGTGGATGAATTACATTGAGGTTTCGCAACGCGCCCCGACCGTTACGTTCGGCGTGGATGCCAACAACAATGCCCCGGCGTCGGGTAAATTGTGGAATGAAACGATAAAGGTAGAAAAACAATTGGGCAACGAGACCGACTCCTGCGACATGGGTATCGACGGTCAGGATTTGGCCGTCAACTTCGTGTCTATGTACGACCTTTTGGCCTATGCCGACTTCGCGGGTCTGCGCCCGATGACGGAGTTGGAATACGAAAAAGCTTGCCGTGGCGACCGTCCGGTCGTGAATGACGAATACGCCTGGGGCTCCGTTACGATGACCTATGCCAACAAGTCGCACCATACGGCTCAGCGCAACTGGTTCGCTTATAATACGACGAGTATTTACAATATTAATACGGGCGATGAACAGATGCCTGAGGAATACAATTGCGGGGCGGCGCATGGTGGTGCTTACGATGACCGGGGTAGTAGTTGGTGGAATGGATGGACGCCGTGGCATGTATGGCATTATGCGGCGCCTATCCGTGTGGGTTGCTTTGCCGACTCTACCTCTACACGCGCCGCGGCCGGTGCCACTTACTGGGGCGTTATGAACATGAGCGACAACTGCTCGGAACTCTGCATCAGCGTCGGCAATACGACGGCCGTAGGTCCGGGTCGCGAATTTGAAGGTGTACATGGCGACGGCCAATTGCAACCGAATGGTAATGCAGATGTAGTAGGTTGGGCTATGGTCACGACACCGGCTTACTATATTCCGCGCGGTATGATTTTCCCGACAACGTGGAGCGGTTGGCAGGGCAGTTACCACTTTGGTACCCACCAGAATGGTGACTGGATTATCGGCCAAAATCTGTTGGCGGGTATGATTTCCTCGCGGACCTTTGTTAATCATGGCGTTGTGGGTACAACGCGCGAATATTCCAGTTTTATGCCTGGTATTCGTTGCGTGCGCACGGCCGGTGCAGAAAAATAAAAGAATATCTTTCCTGAGCGGGCGGAGGCGGTTTATCCGCGCCGTCCGCAAGGTTTTGTGATTTGATGTAAAAATCCTTTGGCGCATGGCGTTGACGGAGAAAATACTTGGTGGAATAAGAACAAGCCTTTTGGCGGTTCTGTTGTCAGGCTTTGTCGGGAGTGGTTTGAGGGCCAATAATATTATGGTACTCAGTCCCGAGGTGGTGGATCAAAAGGCCGACGGAACGGCTTATGTGCGTTTCAATCTCTATTGGGAGCACTCGTGGAAGGATAATATGCGGTCCAATTGGGACGCGGCTTGGGTGTTCATCAAGTATTACTACGGCGATTTGAAGGAATGGAACCATCTGTATATCGATACCGATCCTTCAGTGCATACGTATGCTTCCGCCAATGCGCCCATGCTCATGGAATTCCCCGAAGAAAGCATCATGGGCGTTAACCGTTGTCCGGGCTTCTTCATTCATAGGCGCGACGGAGGCAACGGTTCCAACGAAATAGAAGGCATCAAAATCAAGTTTAATTATAAGGACCATGGCTATGCACCCACCGATACCATCGTGGTCAGCGTGTTCGCGATAGAGATGGTCTATATCCCTAAAAGTACCTATGTCTTGGGCGATGGGGTTTCCACGAATACCTTGCGCACGATTGGCTCTGACATCAGCATAGGAGCGGGACAACAGGTTTCCGACATGGGCATCATTACGGGCGAAACCGGTTGGACGTTCAAGGGCACGCCCATTCCGGACGAATATCCCAAAGGCTTCGATGCGTTCTATATTATGAAGCACGAGATTTCGCAACACGCCTATGTCGATTTCCTCAATACATTGACCTACGACCAGCAGATGGCGCGGGTGCCGGTATCGCCTGCGGCGGCCGACAAAAGTTGGGCGATGTCTTTCGGCAGTTATGCCAACAATTTCCCGCAATACCGCAATTACATCCGTATTCGGAACGGCTCGGTCAACGGCTTGCCGGCCTTGTATGGCCACAGCATAGACGGCAACGATTGGGATAGGGAGAGCAATGGCGGCAACATCGCGTGCAATTTCCTCAACTGGGACGATGGCTTGGCTTATTTGGACTGGTCGGCTTTGCGGCCGTTTACCGAAATGGAGTTTGAAAAGGCCGGTCGCGGCCATAAGCGGGTTATCCGCGGCGAATATGTTTGGGCTTTCAAGGCGGGCTGGCCGGTACAGGTTTCAAACCCGTTCATCGATCCGGGTTTGGCCACCGAAGTGGCTAAGGATCCGGATGCCAATTATTTGGAAACGGGCAAGGCGCCTTGGGTAATGCGTTGCGGGGCTTTTGCCAAGGACTCCACCACACGCTATGAATCGGGCGGCACGTATTACGGCGTCATGAATATGAGCGACAATCTGTGGGAACGTTGCGTTAACGTCTCTACCGAAGACGGTCGTTCGTTCGTACCCAACCATGGCGACGGTATGATTTCGATGATGGGCTCGGCCGATGTGGAGGGTTGGCCTCCGGTTGCCGGTGGCGGCTTCCGGGGCTTCCAAGTATCGAACAGGCAGTATGCCGATTTATCGGAGGCGGCACGGCATCCGTCTTACGGTTTTAGGGGGGCGCGGACGGCGGCTGGCCTTAAAACCATAAACCCGGAAGGCGGTGGTACGGCCGATGCGGAATAGATATAAAAATTGAAAGCGTAAAAAATAGATAATGGATAGGCGGCATGCCATACAGCGTTTCGGACTGACCTTGTTGGTCGGTATCTGCTCCGCGTTGACGGTGGCCTTGGCGGCGTTTACGCTGTCGAGAACGCCCTCGTATGCGCCTGCGTCTGCCTATACGCGTGCGCGTGCGGAAGAAGCCGCCCGTATCCTGATGGCCAACCGTGCGGCGGAAACGTCGGCGGTGGCGCAATTGGAAGCGGCCGTTGAGCCGGCTTTGCCCGCTGCTTTCGCTTCGGCCTTGGCCGAGATGCCGGCTCCGGTACCGGCGGATGCAGATGCGGAAGCCGAAGTATGGGATGGCGATGTGGCGCCCTATCATGGCGGTCATAGTGGTGGTAACAACGCGGTCCGCACGCTCGTTACCGAAACGCAGGTATTGCCGCGTAGCAAGGGCGGTATGGCCGATGCTAATGCGACGGGCGAAAAGAAACCGCTTCTCAAGGCGCAGTATCTCGGTGGTTACAGCGATGGTTTCTTCGATGTGCAGACGCCGTTTATCTACAAGGCGCAGTACCTCGGTGGTATCAGCGACGGTTTCTTCGATGTGCAGACGCCGTTCGTTTACAAGCCTCAGTATCTCGGTGGTTACAACGATGGCTTTATTACAGCCCAAAGTCCTTTCTTCCTTTCGCCGGTTTATCTGGGTGGTATTTCCGACGGTTTCGCCGACCGTCAGAGTCCGTTCATCCTGCAACCGCAGTATGTGGGCGGTCTCAACGATGGTTTCGTTACCAAAAACAGCCCGATTATTCTGCAGCCGCAATACTTGGGCGGTTTGAATGACGGCTTCATCACCAAAAACAGCCCGTTGATTCTCAATCCGGCTTATTTGGGTGGTATATCCGACGGTTTCCTCCAAATGCAGCCCAAGCCGGAATTCGTACCGGCTTTCGCGGGCGGTATATCCGACGGTTTCGCCAAGCGGACGGTACCCTGCGACACGACCACGATTCACATCTACGCCGACTCGATGGTTTGTCCTAAGGATACGCTCTTCCTGACCACCGATACGATTGAAGGGGCCGAATACTTTTGGAAAGGCCCGAACGGTTGGACCTCGACCGAACAGAGTCCGGTGCGTCCGAACTTCAACCAAAGCATGGTGGGCACGTATGAAGTCAAGTTGGTCAGCAAGAACTGTCCGGGCGACGAAGACGGTTGGCCTACGGCGGTCAAGTACATCGGCGCCAAGAAAGCCGAAAAGATTTACGCGGTTATCGATACGATTTTGCCGGGCTTCGATGTTTGCGAAGGCACGCCGATAACGTTCAAAGCACATGGTTACGGTTGGAGCGATAGCCTCAACACGAACCCGCCGCATTTCGAATGGCGTTTGAACGGCAATCCCTTGGCGGGTGTGCCCGATTCTTCGACCGTGGTCATCGACAGCCTCTACAACGGCCACAAAATTAGCGTAGCGGTTTATTCGGGTCTGGAGTGCGTTACAGACCGTCCTTATGTTTCGGCCCCCATCACGATGAAGGTGGAACTCAACAAGAGCGTCAACGTACAGATTGCCTCCGACATCTCCACCAACCTCGATACGATTGAAGCCTGCGAGGGCGTACCGGTCCGCTTTACGCAAACGGCGGTCAATACAGGTAATAATCCTACCTTTATATGGTACCGCAACGGCGATTCGGTACAAACGGGCGGTGACTATCTGGTCAACGACCTGCAGGACGGCGACCACGTTTGGGTGGATTTGTATTCGAGCCTGCGTTGTGTCGATTACAAGCCGAAAACCTCCAATGTCATCGGCGTCCATGTTATCAATAAGCCTGAAATCGATATCACCCCCGACCAGTACATCCTGCCCGGCGAATGTGTCGAAATAGGCGTATCGGGCGGTAGCGAACGTGCCACCTATACGTGGACGCCGCTCACCTTCCTCGCACCCATAACCGAACGCGGCGATACCGTGATGGTATGCCCGCGTACGCCCACACGCTATAAAGCCACCATCAACGAACCCTGGAAGTGTAGCGTCAGCGACACGACTTGGGTGTATGTCGTTACCGAACCGCGTATCATCAAGCACGCTGAAAGCGTGGTGGCCTGCGACAGCTCCATGGCCACGTTCCGCATTACGGCTTCGGGTATCAACTTAGGCTATCAGTGGCAAGTAGATAAGGGCGACGGTGTATGGGTTGATTTGGTCAATACGTTCACCAATGCGTTCACGCCTTACGAGGGCGTCAATACGAACACGCTCCGTGTGGGCCGCAACCCGTACGGTGTCTTCCCGTCCTTGAATCTGACCAAGGCCATGGACGGCTACAGCTTCCGTTGCCGCGTAACGAGCGTTGTGCCGGAAACCAACACCTACGACACGATTTACTCCAACACGCCTTGGCAGCAGTACCGCAAGGCGATTTTGACGGTCGAAGACCTCTGCCACCTCAATCCGGTCATTTCACTCGTAAGTGCGGAACCGATTTGTTCCGGCGACGAAGTGACGATGAAGGTGACGACCGATGTGCCGCTCAAGGCGGGCGCCGTTATCGAATGGTTTGTCAACGGCGTTTCGAAACAGCAGGGTTTGAGCAATACGTTCAAGACGAAGCTCTATCCGGGCGATAAGGTTCAAGTCAAGATTACGAACGGGGCCGACTGTCCCAACGAGAACCCGACGCCGTCGCCGGTCTTCGAACCGGTGGTCCGTTATCTGCCGTCCATCGACCTGCGCGACAACTTCACGATTCGCGTCAACACCGACACCGTTTTGTTCGCGAATGTCGAAAGCAAGTACGACGGCAAGATGGACGTTGACTGGACGCCGAAAGACCAGTTGGTAACATCGGGTCACTGCCAGATAACGAATGCCTACTACGCCCGGACGGATGTAGAACGCACCGTGCGTTTGACCAAGCCGACCTACTATTATGTTACGGTAACGGAAGACACCTATGGCTGTAAGAACCGCGACAGCGTCAAGATTAACGTATTGGGCGGTCCGTTGGCCGTGGATGCGAACCAACGCCTCGTCGTCTGCGAGAACGATACGGTAACGTTGATGGCCGATCCCTACGGTGGCTCCGGTGAATACACCTTTACTTACAGTGCCGAGCCCGAAGACTCGACGGGCGTGTTGGCCGATGTACCCGATTCGGTCAACAGCATCAAGTTCGTGGCGCCCGTAGGTATCAATGTCTATACGATTACGGTCTTCGACGGCGTTTCGACGGTTAAGAAGACCATCACCGTCACGGTCAACAAGCGGATGCTGACCCAGCCGAAGATTACCGGCGATACGGCGGTCTGCGACGGCAGCGATTTCATGTTGGCGATACAGAACGACGAGTATGCCGGCCGTACCCCGTCCTACCAGTGGTATTTCAACGGTTCGGTGGTATCCACGGCGGTGAGCAGCACATACAAGCCCGACAAGAACTTGGTGGACAGCGGCGTTACGCAGATTTACTGCCGCGTTACCACGTCCTACGACTGTCCGGTTCAAAAGACCGTGAACACCGACCCGGTTACGTTGCACATCTGGCCGATGCCGGCCATCGCGAGCATCTCGCCCGATACGCAAATCTGTCAGAACATTCCGGTCCGTCTCAAGGTCATGACGTTCCAGGCCGACTCCGTCCGCTGGAGTCCGGAAACGGGTCTGTCGAGCGCGACGGTTACCAACCCGGTGGCCACGCCGTCCAAGACGACCACCTATACGGCCACGGCCATCACGAAGCATGGTTGCCAGGTATCGGAAAGCATGACGATGACCATTCTGCCGGCCACATCGGTACAGGCGCGTTACAAAGATGTCTATGCCTGCAACAATGCGGCGGCGGCTCTGACGGTGGTATCGAAGGGCGTGGATCTGTCGTTCCGTTGGCAGAAGTTCAACCCGGCCACGAACGATTGGGACGAACTGCCGGAAGGTGGCCGCTACAGTTATGCCGCCAACGGCAACTTGGATATTTCCAAGGTGGATATGGACGACAACCTGACGCGCTACCGCGTCATCGCCACGGGTTACTGCGACCCGATTGACACGTCCGTCGCCATGACGCTACATATTATAGAAGATGTCGTTTTGGAAATCACGGCCGATGAAGAGGAAGCCTGTGCGGGTCAGCCCATCACGTTCCGTGCCAACACCAATATCAAGTCGGCGATTACGATGTTCGAATGGCGCATCAACGGCAGCACCTACGGTTATAGTTATTACTACGGCTATACCTACCGTCGCGATACGTTGCGCGTAAGCCTCAAGGCCGGCGATAAGGTTCAGTGCTTCATCCATGTCAACGACATGGTAAAGGCCTGCGTTACCCCGCATCCGTTCCCGTCCAACGTCATTGCGCCGACGATTCATCCGAATCCCGATATGTCGTTCCGCACCGTCAACCCGTCCGAATGTTCGGCCGCTGACGGTAGCATCACCGTAAACGCCACCTCGGGTACGACGCCTTACGAGTACAGCTACGATGGCGGCACCACGTTCGGTTCGTCCAACGTCTTGGCCAATATTACGGCCGGCTATTACCGCGTACAGGTACGCGACGACAAGAACTGTGTATCGGCCGTCAAGGGCGTGTCGCTCTACGACCCGTCGGCACCGATGGCGCCTGTGTTCAAGAACACGGGTATGTACTGTCTCGGTTCGTCGCCCGACTACATTATATTGAACCCGTCCTGCAAACAGGCGGGTGCCGAATTCAAGTGGTTCACCGCGCCCGAGTGCACGGGTGCGCCGGTTCATGTGGGCGACTCCCTGCCGTTGGACGGTACGCCGGGCTACCATATCTACTACGTATATCAAGAGAAAGACGGTTGCAAGAGCCGTACGGTGGAAGCCTTTGTCTTCATCAGCCGTCCGCCGACCATCGTCGATGTCTTGAGTATGGATCCATCGTCTTGCGAATTGGCCGACGGTAGCATCACGATTGTGGCCACGGGCGACACGACGCTCTACTATTCTATAGCGGTACCGCCGGTTTATACGACATCGGACGACTTCTTCGGCCTTAAGAACGGTCGCTATCCGGTGGCGGTTCGCGACGAAGCGGGTTGCGAAGTGTTCAGGGATACGGTTAAACTGTTGGCCTTCAATACGCCGGAAGCGCCTATCATGATTAGCCACGACACCATCTATTG